>DASSJW010000534.1:0-5248 GCA_035690995.1 Xanthobacteraceae bacterium | reverse complement strand
AGGACCGCCGTGCTCACCGTGACCAATACCGGCGACCGGCCGATCCAGGTCGGCTCGCATTATCATTTCTTCGAGACAAATCCGGCGCTGAAGTTCGATCGCAAGCGCGCGCGGGGCATGCGCCTCGACATCGCCGCCGGCACCGCGGTGCGCTTCGAGCCGGGCCAGACGCGCGAGGTCACGCTGGTGGCGCTTGCCGGCAAGCGCACGATCTACGGTTTTCGCCAGGACGTGATGGGAAAGCTCTGACGCCTGGTGCGGTGGATTTGTGTCCCCTTGATTCCGAAGCTCGCATCAGAGCGTGCCGCAAGGGCGTGCGAACTTCGGAATCGGGACGCTGGCAGCTGAGACCCGAGCAGGGACAAGCGATGCCCGAGACGCCGAGCAGACCGGTCGAAGTCGGTGTCGTTCTCCAGGGCGGCGGCGCGCTGGGCGCATATGAGTGTGGCGCCTTGGACGCGTTGCTCGAGTTGATGGACGAGTTTACGGCGCAGGGCCGCGAGATCGTGCTCAAGGTCGTGACCGGCGTATCGATCGGCTCGATCAACGCCGCCTGCGTGGTGGGCGCGAAAACCCGCAGCGACGCGCGCGCCCGCCTCAATGCGTTGTGGGACGACCTGATGCTGGAAGCACCGCCGTTCTGGATGACGGCCGCGCAGCGTGATCTCGCCTATTTCGGGCTGCCGGGCTTCTATGCGCCGCGGTCGGATTTCTGGACCGTTCCGACCTGGACCTACGTCTACGATACCCGCCCGCTATTGGTGACGCTCGGACGGCACGTCGACTTCGCCGCCCTCAATGCCAGCCCGACCGTGTTCGTGGTCACCGCGGTCGAAGTCGTGACCGGCGCGCTGCGGCCGTTCTCCAACAGGCCGTTGCGGAACCTGCCTGCGACCAAGATCGAGCCGCGCCATGTGCTGGCGAGCGGCAGCCTGCCGCCGGGATTCCCATGGACCGAAATCGACGGCATGCCCTATTGGGACGGCGGCATCGTCGACAATACCCCGCTCGGCCTCGCCATCGACGCCTTCAGCGCCGACCCGGCGGTGGACCGGATGCTGGTGGTCATGAATTTATATCCGTTGCGCGCGCGCTTGCCGCGCAACCTGGCCGCGGTCGAGGATCGGCTGCACGAATTGAGCTTCGGCAATCGCCTGCGCCAGGATCATGACACGGCGCGACGCATCAATGCGCTGGTCGAGACCATCGAGGAACTGGCGGCAAAGGTCGCGCCGGACGACCGCAGCGAGTGGCTGAATGCCCGTCTCGATGAGGCGCGCCGCTACAAGATCATCGACGCCATCGTCAATATCGACATGCAGGATCCGGCTGCCACGCTCGTGCCGTCGACGCAGAATCCGGCCGACGACAAGGACGGAATGCGTGATTTTTCCCCGGACACCGTACGCCGGCGGCGCCGGGACGGATTCAAGTTCGCGCAGGACATCCTGCGGCCGGCATTCGAGAACCGCTGGGCTCACGCACGCGAAGAGGTGTCCACAAAATAGCAGCGGGCAAGCCGAAGCTTGCCCGCCGAGCTCAAGGTCCACTCTGATAACAAGAAGCCTTCATGAACTCGGTCAAGATCGATCGTTTGCACAACCAACCAGACGGAGCGTCTCGAGGCAGCTTCTTATTGCCAAGGTGAAGCGCTATGAACTGACGAGATCGTACTTGAACTGTGCCGAGAATCAATCGGCGCGCGTTCGGATCGGCTGTGGAAAGCGGGTATTACTATGGCGACGAAAATCTCACGCTCGGTCTATGCCGAGATGTTCGGTCCCACCACGGGCGACCGGGTGCGGCTCGCCGACACCGACATCATCATCGAGGTGGAGAAGGATTTTTGCAGCTACGGCGAAGAGGTTAAGTTCGGCGGCGGCAAGGTGATCCGCGACGGCATGGGGCAGAGCCAGGCCACAAACAAGCAAGGCGCGGTCGACACCGTCATCACCAACGCGCTCATCCTCGATCACTGGGGCGTGGTCAAAGCCGACGTCGGGCTCAAGGGCGATCGCATCGCGGCCATCGGCAAGGCCGGCAATCCCGACATCCAGCCCGACGTCACCATCGTCATCGGACCCGGCACCGAGGTGATTGCGGGCGAAGGCAAGATTCTCACCGCCGGCGGGTTCGACACGCACATTCACTATATCTGCCCGCAGCAGGTCGAGGAGGCGCTGATGTCCGGCGTCACCTCGATGCTGGGCGGCGGCACCGGGCCGGCGCACGGCACCTTCGCCACCACCTGCACGCCCGGACCCTGGCATATCGGCCGCATGATCCAGGCCGCCGACGGATTGCCGGTCAATCTCGGCTTTGCGGGCAAGGGCAACGCATCGCGTCCGGCGGCGCTGGAGGAGATGGTCAAGGCCGGCGCCTGCGCCCTCAAGCTGCACGAAGACTGGGGCACGACGCCGGCGGCGATCGACTGCTGCCTGTCGGTCGCCGACGACCACGACGTGCAGGTGATGATCCACACCGACACGCTCAACGAATCCGGCTTCGTCGAGGACACCATCAAGGCGTTCAAGGGACGCACCATCCACGCCTTCCACACCGAAGGCGCCGGCGGCGGACACGCCCCTGATATCATCAAGGTTGCCGGCCTCAAGAACGTGCTGCCGTCGTCCACCAATCCAACCCGGCCGTTCACGCGGAACACCATCGACGAGCATCTCGACATGCTGATGGTGTGCCATCATCTCGACCCGTCGATTGCCGAGGACCTGGCGTTTGCCGAAAGCCGCATCAGGAAGGAAACCATCGCGGCCGAAGATATCCTGCACGACATCGGCGCACTGTCGATGATGTCGTCTGACAGCCAGGCGATGGGACGGCTGGGGGAGGTCATCATCCGCACCTGGCAGACCGCAGACAAGATGAAGAAACAGCGCGGGCGGCTGAAGGAGGAGAAGGGCGACAACGACAATGTGCGGGCAAAGCGCTATGTCGCCAAATACACCATCAACCCGGCCATCGCGCACGGGGTCTCCAAGCACATCGGCTCGGTGGAGAAGGGCAAGCTCGCCGACCTGGTGCTCTGGTCACCTGCGTTCTTCGGCGTGAAGCCCGACTGCATCATCAAGGGCGGCACCATCGTCGCCGCGCTCATGGGCGATCCCAACGCCTCTATCCCGACGCCGCAGCCGGTGCACTATCGCCCGATGTTCGGCGCGTTCGGCAAGGCGCTCACGGCCTCCTCGGTCGTGTTCGTGTCGAAGGCCGCGCTCAAGGGCGGCCTGCGCAACAAGCTCGGCGTCGATAAGCAGTTTCTGGCGGTCGAGAATACCCGCGGCGGCATCTCCAAGAAGAGCATGGTGCACAACGGCGCGACCCCAAAGATCGAAGTCGATGCGGAAACCTACGAGGTGACGGCCGATGGCGAACTGCTCACCTGCGCGCCCGCCGAGGTGCTGCCGATGGCGCAGCGCTATTTCCTGTTCTGAAGGCAGGGTCCGATGCGGCGCGCATCAGCGGTGAGAGCGGCCGGCACCTGGAACGCGGCGAGCGCGATCGACCGGGTCGTGCTCGATGCCGACGATCGCCATCGCCGGCGCGTGACCTTGACCGGCGAGGGCGGCACGGCGTTCCTGCTTGATCTGCCGCATGCGGCCGCCCTGCGCGACGGCGATGGCCTCGTGCTCGAGGACGGCGCCATGGTGCGCGTCACCGGCAAGCCGGAGCCGCTGATCGAAATCACTGCGGCATCTGCGCACGATTTGGCCCGGCTCGCCTGGCACATCGGCAATCGCCACACCGACATGCAGGTGATGGGCGACAGGCTGCGGATCCGGCGCGACCACGTGCTCGAAGACATGTTGCGCGGCCTGGGTGCGCGCATGAGCGAGCTCGAAGCCCCCTTCGATCCGGAGCACGGGGCGTATGGGCATGGCGAGCACCACGACCATGACCATTAAGCGATTGCGCCGCGCAAAGCGGAGCGGGAGTGCTCCGGTTCGAGACGCGGGCCTTCGCCCGGCTCCTCACCATGAGGCGGAGTTGGCCGCTGCAAGAGGTCCGCTCATCCTGAGGAGCCGCGCACGGCGCGGGGTCTCAAACGATGAGGCACCGGGCGCCAGTGACCTGAATGCGCCCGCCCTCTACCGGTTGATGGCCTGGCTGTCGCCGTCGTATCCGATCGGCGCATTCTCCTATTCCAGCGGCATCGAATGGGCGGTGGAGACCGGCGACATCGCCGATGCGGCCGCGCTCAGGCGCTGGCTCGAAGTGGTGATTGGCGAGGGCGGTGGATTTTGCGATGCGGTGTTCTTCGTTCACGCGCATCGCGCGGTGGCCTGCAATGATGGCACGGCGCTGCGCGCAGTGGCCGAACTGGCCGCGGCGTTTTCGCCATCGAAGGAGCGGCATCTGGAGACGACAGCGCAGGGCCGCGCCTTCCTCGATACCACGCGCGCGGCATGGCCGGCGCCGGCGCTCGATCGGCTGCTCGCGGTCTGGGACGGCGCCGTTGCCTTGCCGGTCGCGGTCGCGGTCGCGAGTGCCGGACACGCTATTGCCCTTGCGCCCGCGCTGCACGCCTATCTCCACGCCATGACGGCAAACCTCATCTCGACCGGCATGCGGCTCGTGCCGCTCGGCCAGACCGACGGGCAACGCGTTCTCGCCGCGCTCGAGCCGGTTGCGACGGTAACCGCGGCGCGCGCGCTCGTCACACCGCTCGACGACGTTGGCTGCGCGGCGTTCCGGGCCGATCTTGCCAGCATGCATCATGAAACCCAGTACACTCGGCTGTTCAGGAGCTGAACCATTGTGGTCGTCGTTGCCGGGGCGACCCGACAATCCATCGACGATGAGACGGCCTGTTTTGATGGATGCCCGGGTCAAGCCAGGGCATGACTGGGAGGACGAGCAATGATCAATCCGCACGGCCCGCTCCGCGTTGGCGTCGGCGGCCCGGTTGGTTCGGGCAAGACCGCGCTGATGGACGCGCTGTGCAAAGCGCTCCGCGAGCGTTACGAGATCGCCGCCATCACCAACGACATCTACACCAAATGGGACGCCGAATATCTCGTGCGCTCCGGGGCGCTGGCGCCCGAGCGAATTGCCGGCGTCGAGACCGGCGGCTGTCCACACACCGCGATCCGCGAGGACGCCTCGATCAACCTTGCCGCCGTCGCGGACATGCGCAGGAAGTTTCCCGACCTCGACCTCGTGCTCATCGAATCCGGTGGAGATAATCTCGCGGCGACGTTCTCGCCCGAGCTTGCGGATCTGACGATCTACG
>DASSJW010000533.1:0-9367 GCA_035690995.1 Xanthobacteraceae bacterium | reverse complement strand
CACGCAACTTCTCGTCCACGGTCTGCATGGCCTGTCGGAAATCCTTTTGCGGTCCGGCCCAGCGCGCGGAATAGATGCCAGGATCGCCACCGAGGGCGTCGACCGCAAGCCCGGAATCGTCCGCGAATGCCGGCAAGCCCGATGCAGCGGCGGCGGCGCGTGCCTTGATTTCCGCATTCGCTGCGAAGCTCGTGCCGATCTCCTCCGGCTCGGTCAGGTCAAGCTCGCCCGCTGACACCACCTCAATTCCGTGGGGCGACAGAAGCTCGCGCATCTCGCGCAGCTTGCCCGGGTTGTGGGTGGCGATCACCAACCGGCCCTCGATCTGCCGATGCGCACGCGCCGCACCGTCGCGGCCGGCGCGCGGCGCGGTCATTACCGGACGACCTGGGGATGGTTCCTGCGTCACTGTGGCCTGAGATGGGTACTGCGGACCCTGCTGTCGCGGGGGCCGGCGACAAAAATTGCGCTCACATCACCGCCAGCTTCTGCAGATCGACCAGCTTCATCACGCCCTTCTTCGCAAGCGCAAGGAGGTTGAGGAACTGCTCTTCGGTGAACGGAATTTTTTCGGCCGTGCCCTGCACCTCGACGATCCGCCCGGCGCCGGTCATGACGAAATTGGCATCGGTGTCGGCCTCGGAATCCTCGGCATAGTCGAGATCGAGCACCGGCGTGCCGTTGCAGATGCCGCAGGAGATGGCAGCGACGTGGTCGCGCAGCGGCTCCGCCTTGAGCATGTCGCGCGTCTTCATCCAGGTGATGCAATCGTGCAGCGCGACCCAGGCGCCGGTAATGGACGCCGTGCGCGTGCCGCCATCGGCCTGGATCACGTCGCAATCGACCGTGATCTGCCGCTCGCCGAGCGCGGGCAGATCGAGCACCGCGCGCAGGCTGCGCCCGATCAACCGCTGGATTTCGACGGTACGGCCGCTTTGCTTGCCGGCCGACGCCTCGCGCCGCGTCCGCTCCGACGTGGCGCGCGGCAGCATGCCGTATTCGGCGGTGACCCAGCCGCGCGCCTGTCCCTTGAGCCAGGGCGGCAGCCGATCTTCGAGCGTGGCCGTCACCAGCACGTGGGTGTCGCCGAACTTCACGAAGCAGGAACCCTCGGCATATTTCACCACGCCGCGTTCGAGCGATACGGCGCGCAACTCGTCGGGTTGTCGGCGGCTCGGCCGCATTGCTGGTCTCCTGCTCGGCGGGTGCGTACTAGTGTCCCGATTCCGAAGTTCGCATCATTTTGCGGTACCCTCGTTTGCGAACTTCGGAATCGAAGGACACTAGCAATTTACTGATCTAGTGTGGCTTTGGTTCAGAAGTCCGCATTTCGGACTCGCCGCAAGAAATGATGCGGACTTCTGAACCGCCACACTAGGCAAGCTTTTAGGGGCCGCGGTTAGGACCGACAAGAGGGCGTTGCTCACCCCGGCTCGATGCCGGCGTCCTTGATCATCCTGCTCCATTTGTCGAGCTGGACCTTGACGAAGCCGGCTGCGGCGATCACGCGCAGCAAACGTGTCATGCATCGTCCTCCCTGTCGCGGTGGGATATGGTCGCTGTCGAATGCCTCGCATGGGTTCGGCGTGTTCTCGGTTGCGAGGAGGACAACAGATTTACGCAACCGCGGCGTGCCGCTCAATCAAGGTGCGATCATGCTCCCCTGTCCCGCCCCGCGCCCGCCGAGCCCGCCCAAGGTTCCGCTCCCTGCCGGAGCCTGCGACACCCATGCCCATGTGTTCGGGCCGGCGGCGCGCTTCCCCTACGCGGCCGATCGCAGCTACACCCCGCCGGACGCGCCGCTCGAAAAATATCTTGCCATGCTCGACACCCTCGGCTTTGCCCGCGGCGTGCTGGTGCAGGGCAGTGCGCACGGATCCGACAATTCCGCGATGCTGGACGCGCTGTCCGGTCACCCCGGCCGGCTGCGCGGCGTTGCGGTTGCCGACGCGAGCGTGCCGCCGACGGAGCTTCGCCGCTGGCATGGGCTCGGCGTCCGCGGCCTGCGGTTCAACCATTTCTTCCGGGGCGGCCAACTGCATTATCGCGGCGGCGTGCCGCTCGACGCCGCGCGCGTCCTTGCGCCCGTCATGCAAGAGCTCGGATGGCACCTGCAGCTTTGGATCGACATCAAGGATTTGCCGGACACGATGCCGATCCTACAAACCATTGGTCTGCCGGTCGTGATCGACCACATGGGCCGCAGCGACGCCAGCGCCGGCATTGGCACGCCCGGCTTCGCAAGCCTGCTGCGCTTCCTCGGTGCGGGCGGCTGCTGGGTCAAGCTCTCCGGCGCGCATCGCATCAGCCGCTCGCCGCCGGATTATCCGGATGCGCGGCCGTTTCACACGGCGCTGGTCGCGGAGAACCCGGACCGTCTGGTCTGGGGCGGTGACTGGCCGCATCCGCGCATGGAAGAGGAGATGCCGGACGTGGGCCATCTCCTCGACCTGTTCATGGAATGGACGCCGGATGCGGCGAACCGGCAGCG
The DNA here is from genome assembly GCA_035690995.1 of Xanthobacteraceae bacterium. Lineage (GTDB taxonomy): Bacteria > Pseudomonadota > Alphaproteobacteria > Rhizobiales > Xanthobacteraceae > VAZQ01. The sequence continues at coordinate 6,876 of DASSJW010000533.1, read as the reverse complement.
CATTCTCGTCGACAATCCGCAGCGGCTGTATGACTTCCCGCCCGCGGAGCGCTGATTCCAGTCGTTCAGCCAATAGCTCCGCATGGCGCTGTCGTTGTCGCGAAAGCGCGAGACCGGCAAGACGGCGTTTCAGCGATCTGTTGAATCTCGGGCGCCGCCTCAAAACCCGATCAGGTCGAACTTGGTCAAAGTCACCTGCGGACTGATGCGCGCGGCGGTCGCGAGGTGCCACGCCGTATAGAGTTCGGGAAACACGTCGTCGGCGGACATGCCGTCGACCGGGACGATCACCTTGAACCCGCGCAACGCGGCGGCGCCGGCGGTGTGCAGCACCGAGGTCTGAGCCTGCGTGCCCATGGCGACCACGGTCTTGATGCCCTTGTCCTTGAGCGTCTTCTCGAGATCGCTGCCGATGAACTTGTCCGGCCCCAAGGGCGGCAGCACCGCCTCACCCGCGGCGGGCGTGAGCTCCTTGAGGATGTCGGTCGGCACCGATCCCGGCACGGCGACGCTGTAGATGATCAAGGCGCCCTTGGCACGCGCCCGCGTCACCAGGTCGCGCACTTTCGCCACCGAATCCGCGCACCGCTGCCGGCGCTCCTTGGTGCAGGTCTGGTTGGTGAAATCCATCACCAGCAGGGCGGTCTCGTTGGGAACGATGGTCGCCGGCTTGAGCGCGGGCGGGGCCGGCAGCTTGGCCGATGCCCACTCCTCGATCACGGTCTGCGCCTGCGTGCCGGCCCCGGGATGCATAACCAGGGCCGTGGCCGTGACCGCGCCGATCGCGATCCGCTGCAGCATCGTCATGCTCGATCCTCCCCGGATATGGATATTATTATGCGGGGTCAGGCTAACAGCCCTGGCCGCGGGGGCAAAGAGCGTGCAGGCTTGCACTCTGCGGCCCGGATGGACAACTCTGTTAGGTTTGAACGGAGGACTCGTTGTCCCAGGACGTCCCGATCGGCGCGACACAGGTGAGCCTCGCTCAGCTCAACGAGCGCTCGCGTGATATTTTCCGTCAGATCGTGGAAAGCTATCTCGCCACCGGCGAGCCGGTGGGCTCGCGCAACATCTCGCGCCTGATCACGACGCCGTTGTCGCCCGCTTCGGTGCGCAACGTGATGTCCGACCTGGAGCAGCTCGGCCTTGTCTATGCGCCGCACACGTCGGCCGGCCGGTTGCCGACCGAGACGGGGCTGCGCTTCTTCGTCGACGCGCTCATGGAAATCGGCGACCTCGGCGAGGCCGACCGGCGCGAGATGGAGGCCAAGGTCGCCGCCGCCGGCAAATCCATGGAGGCCGTGCTGAACGAAGCCTCGGTCATGCTGTCCGGGCTCACGCGCGCGGCCGGCGTGGTGCTGGCGGCCAAATCAAACGTGCGCCTCAAGCACATCGAATTCGTGCGGCTCGAGCCCCAGCGCGCGCTGGTTATCCTGGTCGCGGACGATGGGCAGGTCGAGAACCGCATCATCAGCGTTCCCGCCGGGCTGCCGGTGTCCTCGCTCACCGAGGCCTCGAACTTCCTCAACGCCCACATCCGCGGGAGGACGCTGGCCGAAGCCAAGGCCGAGCTGGAGAAAGCGCTCGCCGCCGGCCAGGCCGAGGTCGACCAGCTCACGCAAAAAATCGTCGCCGCCGGTCTGGCGAGCTGGTCGGGCGGGGAAAGCGATGAACGCAAGCTGATCGTGCGCGGCGCGGCGCACTTGCTCGACGACCTCAAGGCGCTCGAAGATCTCGAGCGGGTGCGGCTGCTGTTCGACGATCTCGAGACCAAGCGCGGCCTGGTCGATCTGTTGGGCCGCGCCGAACACGCCGATGGCGCCCGCATCTTCATCGGCTCGGAGAACAAGCTGTTCTCGCTGTCGGGCTCCTCCACCATCGTCGCGCCCTACCGCGACAATGCCGGCCGGATCGTCGGCGTGATCGGCGTGATCGGACCCACCCGGCTCAATTATGCCCGGGTGATCCCGATGGTCGATTACACCGCAAAAGTGGTGAGCAAGCTGATCGGCGGGTGATGTCGGCGCGCCGATCACGCATTGCGGCTTGATTTTTGGTCCCTTAACCCTGATATCCGGGGCGAATTTAATCGCAAGTGGGAACAATTGTGATGACGGATACGAATGCCCGCCCATCCGTCGATGCGGGCGCTGAGCCCGAGAGCCGGGAGACCTCGCAGGCTCCCGAGGCCAAGACGATCGACCCCAACGACCATGCCAGCGTCGCCGCCGAGTACAAGGACAAGCTGCTGCGCGTGCTCGCTGAAATGGAGAATCTGCGGCGGCGGACCGATCGCGAGATCGCGGATGCGCGCGTCTACGGCATCTCCAACTTCGCGCGCGACATTCTGGCCGTCGCCGACAACATGGCGCGCGCGCTGGGGGCATTCGATGCCAAGCTGCGGGAGCAGGCCGATGCCGGCACCCATGCGCTGCTCGACGGCGTCGAGCTGACCGAGCGTGAGCTTGCGAAGGTGCTGGAGAAGCACGGGGTGAAGAAGTTCGATCCGCTCGGCGAGAAGTTCGATCCCAACCTGCATCAGGCGATGTATGAAATTCCCGATGCCTCCCGGCCTGCCGGCACCGTCGCGCAGGTGGTGCAGCCCGGCTACATGATCGGCGAGCGCGTGCTGCGGCCGGCGCTCGTGGGGGTGGCCAAAGGCGGGCCGAAACCCGCGGCCGAGCCGCCGGCGAACGATAACGCCGGGGCCTCCTTGCGCAATCCGCAGGGCTAGAACTTACCAACCATTGGGCTCGTCGCATCGACGCGGCGCATTGCGCGCGCGCCGGCAACGATCGCGGCCCTCCCTCATTGCTCCGATCGCGCTATGCTCGCCCGCGGCGGCGCCCGCCCAGGGCGCGGCGTGACATCGCGCGCGGGGCAGAGCCGCGTTGCATCGAGGTGACGATGATACGCAGCGCGGATCGCTTTCTGACCACCCATACCGGCAGCTTGCCGCGGCCCGACGACCTCATCCGCATGATGTATGCCAAGGAGGAGGGAGTGCCGGTCGAGCGCGAGGCGCTGGCGGCGCGGGTGCGTGCGGCGGTGGCCGAGGTCGTGCGCAAGCAGGTCGAAGCCGGCATCGACCTCGTCAATGACGGCGAGATGTCGAAGCCGAGCTACGCCACTTACGTCAAGGACCGGCTCGCCGGCTTTGGCGGCACCGGCAACACCTTCGTGTACCAGGATCTCGCCGAGTTCCCCAATCTCGCCAAGCGGGTCTTCGGTGATCCCGGGCGCTCGCGCCGCAAGACCCCGGCGTGCAACGCGCCTGTGCAGGTGCGCGACCCCGGTGCGGCAACGGCCGATGTCGACAATCTTAGGGCGGCGCTGGCCCAAGCGGGCAGGACCGAAGCCTTCATGAGCGCGGCCTCGCCCGGCGTCGTCTCGCTGTTTTTCCGCAACGATCATTACCCCAGCCAGGAGGCCTATCTGTTCGCAATCGCCGAGGCGATGCGGCAGGAATACGAGGCCGTCGCCAATGCCGGCATCGTGCTGCAGATCGATTGTCCCGATCTCGCCATGGGCCGTCACATCCAATATGCCGGACTTGGCCTGGCGGAATTCCGCAAACGTGCCGGGATGCACGTCGAAGCCCTCAACCATGCGCTCGCCCATATCGCGCCGGAGCGGCTGCGCATGCATCTGTGCTGGGGCAATTACGAAGGCCCGCATCATTGCGACGTTCCGCTTGCGGACATCATCGACATCGTGTTCGCGGCGCGTCCCAGCGCGATCTCGTTCGAGGCCGCCAACCCGCGGCATGGTCACGAGTGGACGCTGTTCGAGCGCGTCAAGCTGCCGGCCGGCAAGGTGCTCATCCCCGGCGTGATCGAATCCAAATCCAACTTCATCGAGCATCCGGAATTGATCGCGCAGCGCATCGGTCGCTACGCGCATCTCGTCGGCCGCGAGAACGTCATCGCCGGCAGCGATTGCGGCTATGGCACCTGGGTGGGACAGGCGGCGGTCGATCCGGACGTGGTGTGGGCGAAGCTCGCAGCGCTGGCGGAGGGCGCGCGGATCGCGTCGCAGCAGTTCTGGCGCTGAACGCCTGCAGTCTCGGGAACAGACGGTGCGTCTTGCGCCGTCCCGGCGCGGTCAGCGCGCCTCGATGCCGTCGCGCACCGAGCGAAAGCGCGGGTAGGCGTCTTTCCAGGCGTCGGCGCGGGCGATTCCGACGATCTGCATGTAGCCTCCGCCGCCGAAGCGCAGCCACTGCACCACGGTCAGCGGAGAGGTGCCCGAGGCGTCCTTGGCATTGGCGAGGATCTGGTGACCCTGCTGGCCGGCCATGCGCAGCGGCTCGGAGGTGGTGACGCGGATCTCCCGGATGTTCGGCAGCGTGGCAAAGACCTCGCGCGCGAACGTATCGCGGTCGGCGCTTTGCGCCGGGCCTCCGGCGGCGATGGCGGCGAAGATGTGCGGCTCGTTGGTGCTGTCGGGAGAGCCGGGCGCGCCCGCAGGCGCGTCGCTCAGCATCACCGCGCGCCCGGGAATGACACCGGCGATCCGAAACCCGGAGAGTTCGCTGACTTTGAAGGGCAGCAGCCCGAGTTGCTCGTCGACCGGGACCGCGGCGCGAAACGCCAGCGTCGCCAGCGATGCGCGGATCGCCGCGTCAGGATAGAGCGCCGTGGCCGTCTCCGGCATTTGCACGGTGACAAATCCGGTCAGGGTGGGCGAGGAGGCCACCAGAATCCATTTGCGGATTTTTACATTGTCGACCTCCTGCCGGCCGATGACCAGAAAGGCTTTGCCGCTGGGCAGCGGCAGTGCTTCGCGCGATTCCACGGTCACGCCCTGCCGCTTGAGCGTCTCCGCGGTGACGGACGCATCGAGGTCGGCGTAAGCCTGGGGCGGCAGCGCGACCAGCATCATGGCGACGCTGTTGCTGGGGTCCTCGTAACCGAAGAACGTCTTGCTCGGCACCAGTCCCGGCGGGGGCGCGAGCCCGATCCGGGAGCCGGGCGGATAGTTGAGCTCGGCGGCGGTCGCAGGCAGTGCGCCGAGGGCGAGCATGAACAGGACGAGGAGCCAGCGGAGGGATGTCATACGACAATATTACCGCGGTTGCGTTGCGGAGGATACGGCCGCCGCCAGGTGCGCTGTTCGCAAAGACGTGATGCGGTCAGTCGCTAGTTTGCAGCGGCAAGCCGTCCGCGGGCATCCGTTCCGGCGCCGGCGGCCCGTCCGCGGGGACGGTCACCCGCCGCAGCGTGAGATTGATGCGCCCTCCTTCCGGCAACAGGGTCGACGTTCCCGGCATGATGCGATCGACGCCGTGGAAGGCGAGCCTCGCCTCGCCGGCGAGCACCACGGCATCACCGGAGGCAAGGCGCAGGCTGCGGGTCGGATCGCTGCGTTTGGTCCCGCCGATCCGGAACAGGCAGGTGTCGCCGAGCGAAAGCGAGACCACAGGCGCCCCCAGGTCGCGCTCGTCCCGATCCTGATGCAGGCCCATCTTGGCCCCGGGTCCGTAGTAGTTGATCAGGCAGCTCTCGGGCGCGTGGGGATAGCGAGCAAGTGCCGTCCACGCCTCGCGCACGAGATCGGGCATCGCCGGCCACGGCTGCCCCGTTTCGGGATGCAGGGGCTGATAACGGTAGCCGGCTTCGTCGGTCACCCAGCCGAGCGGCCCGCAATTGGTCATGCGCACCGAAAGCGGCTTTCCGCTTTTCGGCATGCGCGGGGTGTAAGGAGGTGCGAGCGCCAGCACTGAACGAAGCGCGACCAGCAGCGCCTCCTGGGCCGGCCGATCGAGAAAGCCGGGCACGAAACGGAAACCGGAAAGTGGGGCTGGGGTGGTCATGGCGCTATCGCCGGTGATGGATGCCGGTTATCAGATGGGGACGCAGTGCGGGTTGCCTGCGGGGCTCGCGAATCCGTGATCATATGTCTTGCGGCCCAAACCCGCCCTCCTATATGAGCCAAGACGCCGCAGGGGGCGGCATCGATGTGTATTTTAGGGGGTCGGAGAAGGGACCCGCGGGCATCGCGGAATCTCCCGCTCGGGTGCCGATAAGGGCCCGACCGACCTGCCGCAGAAGAGAGGAAGCGAGAACATGGGCAAGGTCATCGGCATCGACCTCGGCACCACCAATTCGTGCGTCGCCGTCATGGAAGGCAAGACGCCAAAGGTCATCGAAAATGCGGAGGGTATGCGCACCACGCCCTCGATCGTGGCCTTCACCGACGACGGCGAGCGGCTCGTAGGCCAGCCGGCCAAGCGCCAGGCGGTCACCAATCCGGAGCGCACCATCTTCGCCGTGAAGCGCCTCATCGGCCGCCGCTACGACGATCCGATGGTGGAGAAGGACAAGAAGCTCGTCCCCTACAAGATCGTGCGCGCCTCCAATGGCGACGCCTGGGTCGAGATCGAAGGCAAGACCTACTCGCCCTCGCAGATCTCCGCCTTCATCCTGCAGAAGATGAAGGAGACGGCCGAGGCCTATCTCGGGCAGAAGGTCGAGCAGGCGGTCATCACCGTTCCGGCCTATTTCAACGACGCCCGGCGCCAGGCCACCAAGGACGCCGGCAAGATCGCCGGGCTCGAGGTGCTGCGCATCATCAACGAACCGACCGCGGCCGCGCTGGCCTATGGCCTCGACAAGAAGAAGACCGGCACCGTGGCCGTCTATGACCTCGGCGGCGGCACCTTCGACGTGTCGATCCTGGAGATCGGCGACGGCGTGTTCGAGGTGAAGTCGACCAACGGCGACACCTTCCTGGGCGGCGAGGACTTCGACATGCGCCTCGTCAGCTATCTCGCCGACGAGCTCCAGACAGAGCAGGGCATCGATCTGCGCCGCGACAAGCTCGCGCTCCAGCGGCTGAAGGAAGCCGCGGAGAAGGCGAAGATCGAGCTGTCCT
>DASSJW010000532.1:0-3425 GCA_035690995.1 Xanthobacteraceae bacterium | reverse complement strand
CAAGATCACGGTTCTGCTCGGCATCATCCCGCTGCGGATCAGCGCCTATTGGGTGGTCGGCCTGTTCGTGCTCACCCAGTTGTGGAACCTCGGCGCCTCGTCGAAGAGTGAGGTGGCGTACTGGTGCCATTTCGGCGGCATGGTGGCCGGCGGCGTCCTGTTCCCGCTGATCAAGCCCCGGTGGGTGAAGCTGTTCCAATGCCGGCAGCGGGTTCCGGACACCGTCGTCCAGATCGGGCCTAATCCCGTTGCCCGAGCGGCCCGGCTGGACAACCTCCGTTGACACTGCGAGGTAGCCGCCATTAGGTTGCCGCCGTCTTGCCGGGCGTCGGGGCGTCCGCTGGTCGCCGCGAGAGCGAACTCCATGAAAATTCTGGTGCCCGTGAAGCGGGTCGTCGACTACAACGTCAAAATTCGCGTCAAGAGCGACGGCAGCGGCGTTGAGCTCGCCAATGTCAAGATGTCGATGAATCCATTCGACGAGATCGCGGTCGAGGAGGCCCTCCGCCTGAAAGAAAAGGGCCAGGCCACCGAGGTTGTTTGCGTGTCGATCGGACCGGCCCAGGCCGCCGAGACCATTCGCACCGGGCTCGCCATGGGTGCCGACCGCGGCATCCTGGTGAAGACGGACAAGGCGCCCGAGCCGCTCGCCGTCGCCAAGATCCTCAAAGCCATTGTCGAGGAGGAGAAGCCCGGCCTGGTGATCCTGGGCAAACAGGCGATCGACGACGACTGCAACCAGACCGGCCAGATGCTGGCGGCGTTGACCGGCTGGCCGCAGGGCACCTTCGCGTCGAAGCTGGTGATCGAGGGCGACAGCATTCTGGTCACCCGCGAGGTCGACGGCGGCCTGCAGACGGTGAAGCTGAAGGGGCCGGCGATCGTGACCACCGATCTGCGCCTCAACGAGCCGCGCTATGCAAGCCTGCCGAATATCATGAAGGCGAAGAAGAAACCGATCGACGAGAAGACGCCGGACGCCTATGGCGTCGACGTTTCGCCGCGGCTCGAAGTGCTCAAGACCGGGGAGCCCGCGGGCCGCAAGGCCGGCGTCAAGGTGAAGACCGTCGGCGAGCTCGTCGACAAGCTCAAGAACGAGATGGGATTGATTTGATGACGTTCATTGATGCGGCCGGGACAGGCAGCGAGCCGTCGACATGACCACGCTCCTCCTGGCCGAGCACGACAACAAGACCCTCAAGGACGCCACCAACAAGGCGCTGACCGCGGCGAAGGCACTGGGCGCCGACGTGCACGTGCTGGTCGCGGGCAAGGGATGTCGTCCCGTCGCCGAAGCCGCCGCCAAGCTCGAGGGTGTGAACAAGGTTCTGCTCGCCGACGGCGCCGCCTACGAGCACATGCTGGCGGAACCGGTGGCCGCGCTCGTCCATTCGCTCGCGCCCGGCTATGACGCGATCGTCGCCCCGGCAACGACGACCGGCAAGAACGTCATGCCGCGCATCGCGGCGCTCCTCGACGTCATGCAAATCTCCGACATCGTCAAGGTGATCGCGCCCGACACATTCGAACGGCTCATCTACGCGGGCAACGCAGTCCAGACCGTGCGTTCGAAGGACAAGACCAAGGTCATCACGGTGCGCACCTCGACGTTCCAGGCGACGGGCGAAGGCGGTTCTGCTCCGATCGAGGAAGCGGCTTTGGCGGCCGATCCCGGCATCTCCACTTTCGTCGGTGAGGAGCTGTCGAAAACGGAGCGGCCGGAACTCACCTCGGCGAAAATCATCATTTCCGGCGGCCGGGCCATGCAGAGCCGGGAGAACTTCACCAAATATATCGAACCGGTCGCCGACAAGCTCGGCGCCGCCGTCGGCGCGTCGCGCGCGGCGGTCGATGCCGGCTATGCGCCGAACGATTGGCAAGTCGGCCAGACCGGCAAGGTGGTGGCGCCCGAGCTTTACATCGCGGTGGGAATTTCGGGAGCGATCCAGCATCTCGCCGGCATGAAGGACTCGAAGGTGATCGTGGCCATCAACAAGGATGAGGACGCCCCGATCTTCCAGATCGCCGACTACGGGCTTGTCGCCGATCTCTACCAGGCGCTGCCGGAGCTGGCGGCGGAACTCGGCAAGGCTGGGCGTTGACCATCATGGCAAGAGCGACCAACGGCCCGTGGTGTCCTGGTCCAGATCGGCGTAAAACAGGCGGCAGAACATGATCGAGGTCAAAGAGCGGCCGAAAGTCCGTTCCGACAACATGGCGCTCCAGATTAAGAAAATCGGCGTAATCGGCGCGGGCCAGATGGGCAGTGGCATCGCGCATGTCAGCGCGCTCGCTGGATTCGACGTCAAGCTCAACGACATCTCCCCCGACCGGGTCAAGGCGGGGATCGCGACCATCAATGGCAACATGGCGCGTCAGGTGAGCCGCAAGCGCATCACCGAAGAGGAGCGCCAAGCGGGGCTCAAGCGCATCACCGCGGCGGACACGCTGGAGGGATTGGGCGATTGCGACCTCGTCATCGAGGCCGCGACCGAGAAGGAAGATGTCAAGCGCACGATCTTCGCCAGCCTGTGCCCGGTGCTGAAGCCCGAGGCCATCGTCGGCAGCAATACCTCGTCGATCTCGATCACGCGGCTCGCCTCGTCGACCGACCGGCCCGAGCGCTTCATCGGCATCCACTTCATGAATCCGGTCCCGTTGATGGAGCTGGTCGAGCTCATCCGCGGCATCGCCACCGACGACCTGACGTTCGACTCCACCAGGCAATTCGTGACCAAGCTCGGCAAGACCATCGCGGTCGCCGAGGATTTTCCCGCCTTCATCGTCAATCGCATTCTGTTGCCGATGATCAACGAGGCGATCTATACGCTCTACGAAGGCGTCGGTAACGTCGAGGCGATCGATACCGCCATGCGGCTCGGCGCCCACCATCCCATGGGGCCGCTGGAGCTCGCCGACTTCATCGGGCTCGATACCTGCCTGTCCGTCATGCAGGTGCTGCACGAAGGCTTGGCGGACTCCAAGTATCGTCCGTGCCCGCTGCTGGTGAAATACGTCGAGGCCGGCTGGCTCGGCCGCAAGACCCAGCGCGGCTTCTACGACTATCGCGGCGAGAAGCCGGTGCCGACGCGCTGAGACGTCGTTGAAGGTCCAGCCGCGTCCTGCGCGGCGCTACCGTTCTCAGCGCGATCAACATCACCGCCTCGGCGCGTCCGCGTAGGTTGAGCTCACCCGACCTACGCCTTCGTGTGCGCCAGTGATCAGCGCTTCGGATAGGAAACATTCACCGTCCCGACGAACGGCTCGACCGCGCGCATGTCGGCATTGTCGGAGAGGAACTCGCCGTCGCCGGTTACCTTGGCGAGATGCGCCTCCGGGGAGTCCTCCGGGTGGACGAAATCGACCCCCAGGATGCAGCCGCCGGGTTGCGGCTTGCTCAGCGCGCCGCCCTGCCAGTCCGTGAC
>DASSJW010000531.1:0-5986 GCA_035690995.1 Xanthobacteraceae bacterium | reverse complement strand
GGGCGTTGCCCGCTGGCAGGACCGCCTCGACCCCTTCTGGCATGGCCTTTCAGGCGGGTGTCACCTGAACCGCAAGACCGACGATCTCTTGTCCGATGCGGGCTTTCGCATCGATCGGTTGGAGACCGGATACATTCCGGGACCAAGGATCATGACGTTCCTGTACGAAGGAGCGGCAAGCCCGCGGTAACGAGCGCGGTTCCTCCCGGCGCAAGGCCCGGACCGCGGCGGCGGGCTGACGTTGATTCATGCGGATGCTTTCTGGCCGTTCTCCGCCAGCCGCTTCCAAGTCTCCGCCAACTGAAGGAGGGTGGCTTTGTCGACAGGGCGAAGCAAACGCGCCGCATCGTCGGTCGGCACAGCGGGCTCCTTGCCGGCTCTGATCCAGATCACGTCTATCTGCCCGTCGAAGCGACCCTTGCCGACCGTGCCCTCGCCGGTCCAGCCGTCGCTGCTAAGCCGATAGGGTCTAAGACCGGCCGCATACAGTCGATCGAGCATGTCCTCGTGCGCCAAGCCGCCTGCCCGGCTCAAGCCCGGCGAATATTCGATGACCGCCACATCGGCCCGCGCCAGCGTCTGCGTGGCACCCACGACGACTTCGGGCTCATAACCCTCCACGTCGATCTTCACGATCAGCACGGGCCGGTCCGCCATGCCGAGAGCTTCGAGCGCCGCATCCAGTCCGATCATCGGGACAAGGCTCGATCCATATCCATAGTCGGCCAGGATGGAGTGGCGGCCGCGATTGGAGCTCTTATAACGATGCAAGCGGATAAGGCCTGGCCGCGCGCCGACAGCGCACACATTCACGACCGCGTTGCCGATGCCATTGAGCGAGAGGTTGCGATCGAGCAGCCACGCATTGAACGCGTCCGGTTCGAAGGCGACCACGGTTTCAACGGTCTTGTGCTGCGCGGCGTGAATGGCGTGCCAGCCGATATTGGCGCCGACATCCACGAAGATGCCCAGTGATGACGTGGCGAGATAATCAGACAGCCATTGCGTCAGCAGCGGCTCGTGAGTGCCGTACTTGGCGATATGCCGGCCGATCAGATCGCGCCGATGCACCAAGAAGGACAGCTTCGATTCCTCGGCGCGAGTGCGGAACGCGGGACGCCACGGCGTCAGCCAAGCCAACAGAAAGAGCAGTGTTCCGACGGGTCGCGGGATGCGAATCATGCGAGTGACCAACGATCGACGTGGCGACGTAGCCGTGGAAAAGGCCGCCTTGGAAGAAGGCGTATCGGCAATTGCAGGTGTACGCCGCCGTATCGAGGAATGGCCCGATTCCCGGGAGCGGGACCGGCGGTGACGTAAAGCTGCGCCTCCCTTACGTCACCTTCAAGGGAATTGCACCCAGGAAATCCTGCTTTCCGATCTCCAGCCCGCAATGACGCAGGATTGCGTAAGCGGCGGTGAGATGGAAATACACGTTCGGCAGCACGAAATGGTTGAGGTAGTCGTCGCCTCTCATCTGGCCCTTGTTGGTGGGGCCGAGCGGAAACGTGATCTCACGGTCGGCCGCGGCGTCGACTTTCTTCGTATCGAGCGTCTTGATGAAGGCAACGGTGTTGGCGAGCCGCGCTCGAAGCTCGCCGATCGTGGTCTCCTTGTCCTCGTAGCGGGGCGGTTCCACGCCGGCGAGGCGCGCCGCGCCGTTCTTGGCGAGGTCGGTTGCGACCTGCACCTGACGAATCAGCGGAAACATGTCGGGCGCCAGCCGCGTATTGAGCAGAACTGCCGGATCGATCTTCTTGGCGGCGGCGAACGCCTCGGCCTTGGCGAGAATGGCGGATAATGCGTTGAGTCCGATCTCGAACGTTGGAAGCGACGCCTGAGACATCGAAAACGACATGCGGCTGGTCCTTGATTTGGAATTGGTTGTCGCCACTCGCTCCGGCGGAACATGTACGCGATGCGTCGTCGTTTCAAGTCCGTGCCGGCACACCACCGCAGAGGGCCCCTCTTGGTTCACGCCGAAAATCAAAAGATGAGCCTGCTGAGAGGTCGGACGGGGGTCCCGCCACAGCGCAACCAATTGGGATTCCGCCACCTCGGCGGCGCGGACGTGCCAGCGTTCAGATCGTGCTGGAGGCGCGCGAGCCCGCGTCAGGGCCCGCCTGAGTCGCGATCCGATCTGCAATCCGGTGACGGATGTCGCGCCGTCAATATCGCCTTATGTCGGTGAACGGAACGACTGCGCCGGCAAGGCGCAGGTTCCGCTCATCCGATGAAAACCCGAAAGACGATCGATCACGCCGACTTGCGCCACGGCACCAGCATCGACACGCGGTTCCTGTAGTGGCGGTACTCGTCGCCGAAGAGATCGATCAAATCGCGCTCTTCCAGCAGGATGCCGACGATGATGTAGGCCGTGGTCACCGCGGCAAACAGCAAGTGCCCGGCCGTCATGGTCGGCGCCGCCCAGAAGGCGATGATGAAGCCGAGATAGATCGGGTGTCGCACGAACCGGTAGTAAAGCGGGGTCCGGAAGCGCGGTGCCGGGGTCGAGCGGCCGGCGAGATTGTTTGCCACCTGCTGCAATCCGAACAGCTCGAAATGGTTGATCAGGAACGTGCTGGTGAACACGATCAGCCAGCCGAAGAGCGACAGGCCGGTCACCGCCGCAGCGACTTGCGGCTCGGCAATCTGCCACACCACCGCCGGCATCGGCCGCCATTGCCAGAACAGCAGCATGAGCGCCAGGCTGGAGAACAACACATAGGTGCTGCGCTCGACCGAGGCCGGGACGAACTGCGTCCACCATCGCTTGAACTGCTTGCGCGCCATCACGCTATGCTGGATGGCGAAAACGGACATCAGCAGCAGATTGACGATGACCGCCTCCGCGATCGGCACGACCGTCCCGGTGTCGATGGTCTTGGGCACCAGCAGGCCCGAGACGAAGCCGATGGCGTAGAGAATGGTGCCGAAGAACGCGACGTAGGATGCAAGCCCGTAGAGAAAGGCGATGAACCGGCCCATGGGAGTCCTCTCCTTCAGCGCTGGCGGGAAAATGCCGACAGCGCCGCCGAAAGGCTTTGCCCGAAGCTTGATTTTTCCTTGAGATGAGCCTGATTATTCCTTCAGGCGGCTCCGGCCCCATGGCCGCCGAGCCGCAGGCTGAGCTCAGCGCCGGCTATCTCAATGGCGATCGCCGGCATGAATTTCGCCTGCCCAAGAGAAGCGCTCCCATGGCCAGGCCTTGAACAAGAGCGGCGCCGGCGAAGACGTATGGCGCAGCGCCGGCGGATGCAATTGCCTCCTGAGACGTCAGCTCGCGCATGAGCCCGAACGCAACCGGCGCGAAGGCATAAGCGCCTTGCGCCATGGCCACGATGAGAGCGACGACGCGGGGGACGTCTTGCTGCGTGAATTCCACCTGCGCGATGAGTGGCGGCAATGACGTTGCATTTCCGATACCGGCCCCAAACAGGATGACGCCAGTCAACAGCAATGGGACGTTCGTTCCGGCCGCCACAAGAAAGGCGATCGAGCCGGCGATCTGAACAACGTAGCTGGCACATGCCACCAGCCGCCGGTCGGCGCCGACCGGCATCAGCCACCCGACCAGCGTGCGCCCGAGGATCGCAGCGGCCGTTGCCGCCCCCATTGCAATTCCTGCCAATTGGGCACCGAACGCCGGCACCAGAAGCGAGAACAGATGCGCGATCAATCCGATCTGAGCGAACAACCCCAGCGCCATTCCCGCCGCCAGCGTCAGGAATCGAAGATCGCACCACAGCCGCGCACCCGGCAGCGGCGTTGCGGACGGTGACGTGACCGGGATGGCTGACGCGCCTCCCGCACCGCCATCCGGCATCAACCCCAGCTGTTGCGGCGTCTTCGACAACATGAGATCGGCAAGAAGCCAGATCGTCACCGCTGTCACGACCGCGATCGCCGGCGCCGCCACGGGAAAGCTCATGAACGCAATCGCGGCGACCCACAAAGGAGAGAACACGACGCCGCCGATGCTCGCGCCGTTATAGGCCATGGACAGCGCGGCTGGCCGCGCGCGGACGAACCAGGGCGAGACGATCTGGTTGACGGCCGCCGCGCCCATGGCGGCCCAGCCGGCGCCGCTCGCCAGAGTCGCGGCAAAGAGCTGCCAAGGCTCTTGCGCCACGGCCCAGCCGGTGACGCCGCCGCCGAGCGAAAGCGCACCAGCCTTGGTGACGGCCGAGACGCCGAAGCGGCAATAGAGCCCCGGCAGGTTGGCAACGGCGAGCGCGCCGATCAGGAAATGGAGAGTGACGGCCGTGGATACCAGCGCCAATGACCATCCTCTCATCTCACGAACGGCGTGCAGATAGACGGGAGGGCCGTAAAACCCGAGACCCCAACCGAATATCGCCACGATGAACGCCGCGCCTGCAACGCGCCAACCATAGAACGCGACTGGTTTCGCCTCGGCGGTCATCGTTTTCTTCGGTCCACGTCGGCGGAAGCCTTCACGCAGTCGCGCTGTCGCTAGGCCTCGGCTCGATCGATGCCGGCCTTTCCCTCTGCATCCGCTTGCTGAACTGCTCGCCGCATCGGCAGTCGCGGCGCACGCTCTGGTCGAGGCGCATCGCGGAACCTCGGATGCGCGACGCCGCGCCATTCTGTCGAAAACAACGCGAGCATGTTACGGTGATGGCCGAAGCATCGCGGCAACGCGCCAGCTAAAATACCTGCGCTGCTACCGGATTCGATTCATGGCCAGCAATGCGATGTTAGCAGAGATCGCAGCACTCGCGGGTGATCCGGCCCGCGCCGGAATGCTGCAGGCCTTGATGGACGGCCGCGCGCTTACCGCCTCCGAGCTGGCGCAGGTCGCCGGAATTGCGCCGCAGACGGCGAGCGGTCATCTGGCCCGCATGACAGCTGCTGGCCTTTTGACCGTCGAGAAGCAGGGCCGGCACCGCTACCACCGTCTCGCCACATCGGGCGTGGCGCAGATGCTGGAAAGCATCATGCAGGTCGCCGCTGAACTGCGGCCAGCGCCAAGGCGCGTCGTCGTCGGGCCGCGGGATGTGGCCCTGCGGAAGGCCCGCACCTGCTACGACCACCTCGCCGGCCAGCTTGGTGTCGCTCTCGCTGACGCGCTGGTAACGGCGGGACATGCGGAGCTGGCCAGCGACGCGGGGATCGTGACCGACACGGGCATGGCATTTCTGGATCGAATCGGGATCGATGTGAAATCCATGCTGGCGCGAGGCGCGAGGAAATCCAGTCGCGTCCTCTGCCGACCTTGCCTAGACTGGAGCGAGCGACGACCGCATCTGGCAGGGATGGTCGGGGCTGCCATCTGTACCCACAGCTTCGACCAGGGATGGATCAGACCCATCCCGGGCACCCGCGCGGTGACGATCACGCCCCGAGGTCAGCAAGTGTTTCGAACGGAATTCGGCGCCGAACTGGCGTAGCCTGTTCCGCGCAAACGATCTGCTATCCGATCCCTGGATTAAACCGTTCGCGTGGTCGGTCGCTCGGCGGCGATCTCGCACATGCTCGGTGCCTATCTCGCTCGTTTGCTGCGGCGCGCGGCAATCGCCTGGTCGGCAGCGGCAATGCCGGTGAGATAGGCGCCGTGCGCGGTCGAGTAATCGCTCTCCGAGCACGCCTCGCCGGCGAAGAACAGACGGTCGTCCACCGGCGCCGCGAGCGCCGCCCGGCAGTCCGCCTTGCCCGGAAGCGCATAGGAGTAGGAACCGCGGGAGAGCGGATCGACGCCCCAACGATGCAGATGAAGCGGCCTTATCCGGCGGGCGAAGTCGTTGCCGAGCAGGCCGACCAGTTCGGCCCGCGCGAAATCCAGGAACGCCGCCTCCCCCGCGGTCTCCAGCTCCGCGGCGAGGGTTGCGGCAAAATAGGCTTCGATCTGCGGCCGGCCGAAGGGCCGCAGGTGATATGTCGCGGTTGCGCGCCGGTCGGTGCGGCCGAACAGGCGACTGTCCTTCTCGAATTCCGCGGCATCGGCGAGCGACAGGAAAAGCTT
>DASSJW010000530.1:0-5261 GCA_035690995.1 Xanthobacteraceae bacterium | reverse complement strand
CGGACAGCGGTTGCATGTGGCGGCCGCCGACGGCCGGCGTGCTTTCCGTGTTGCAACCAGCCAGCGCGATCGCCGCTGCAATCGCAGCGGACGCCAAAAGCGCGCGCACCAAAGGGCGACGATTCAACCGAAGACCCCCCCGACCACAGGCTTCCCCAAGCCTTTCCCCGGCTCAATCGTTAGCCCGTCCAGACGTCCGACCGCAAGGTCGATGGCGGGATCGCCGACTGAGCGTGCCGACGGGGACCAAGGGGTAGTAGTTAGGTAGTGGAAATAAGCCCCAAGTCCCCAGCAGCCTAAGGTATCGGCGGGAACCTAGGCCAAGACTTGGGTAAGATCAGGGCAGGAAGTTAAAAATTCCGCACTCGTTTGGCTTGGGAAACAAGCGCTTACCGGCGGTTTCCGGGGCGAGAACGCGGCCGGCGGGCCGCCCGGCTACCCAAATGTCCGTCCCATCGCCAGGAACTTCTCGCGCCGCTGCCGGCGCACCGCGTCGCGATCGAGCTCGGCAAGCCCTGCGAACGCATGGGCGATCGCCTCCCCCGCGGAGGCGATCGCGGCGGCGGGGTCGCGGTGGGCGCCTCCCGGCGGCTCGGTCACGATCTGGTCGATCACCCCGAAGCGCATCATGTCCTCGGCGGTGATCTTCAGGCCGGTCGCCGCGTCCTGGGCCTTGGCGGTGTCGCGCCACAGGATCGAGGCGGCGCCCTCCGGCGAGATCACGCTGTAGATCGCGTGTTCGAGCATCAGAACCCGGTTGGCGGAGGCGATCGCGATGGCGCCGCCCGAGCCGCCTTCGCCGATGATGACCGCGACGTTCGGTACGCCGAGCTCGAGACTGGCATCGGTCGAGCGCGCAATGGCCTCGGCTTGACCGCGCTCCTCGGCGCCGATGCCGGGATAGGCGCCGGCGGTGTCGACCAGCGACAATACCGGGATGCTGAAGCGGTCGGCCATCTGCATCAGCCGTTCCGCCTTGCGGTAACCCTCGGGCCGCGCCATGCCGAAATTGTGCTTGAGGCGGCTCTCGGTCGACGAGCCTTTCTCATGCCCGATCACGCAGATGCTCTCGCCGCGGAAGCGCCCGAAGCCGCCAACGATCGCGAGGTCGTCGCCGAACTTGCGGTCGCCGGAGAGCGACACGAAGTCGGTGATCAGCGCGCTGACATAGTCGAGGCAATGCGGACGCTCAGGATGGCGGGCGACTTGTGTCTTCTGCCAAGGCGTGAGCTCGGCATAGAGGTCCTTGAGCGCCTGTGCCGCTTTTGCCTCCAGGCGGGCGATCTCCTCGCCGATCGCCGCGGCGCTGTCGCCGGTCTCCAGCGCGCGCAGTTCCTCGATCTTGGCCTCGAGCTCGGCCACCGGCTTTTCAAAATCGAGATAGCTGCGCATCGACCTCTCAGGTGACATGACTGGCGGTCCGTGAATGCGGGCGATGTCCGCAATGATCGAACGGGGCGACCCTGCCGATGTCAAACATCCGGGCGCTTATAGCTCAGATTCGGCCCGCCCTTCTGGGACTTGAGATAGGACTCCACGTCGTCGAGCGGGTCCATGGCACTCCGCATGCGCTGCCCAACAAGCTGATCGAGTTGAATCGCCTGTGACAGCGACAGATCGCGTCCCATCTGCACCGTAATCTTGTGATGCTCCAGCGGCGCGAGATGCCGCGAAGCGATTTCGCGGGCGATGCCGAGCGTATGCCGCTCCAGCTCGTCCGCGGGGACCGCTTGGCTCACGATTCCGAGCGCGTCCGCTTCCCGGCCTGAAATATTGCGCCCGACGAGGGCGATGTGCGCGAGCTTCTTGACCGGCAGGCCGCTGTGCAAGAGCGTCGATGTGACCAGCTGTCCGAAGCTGCCACGGAGAATTTCCGGCATCCCGAGCTGCGCGTCCTCGGCGGCATAGACGAGATCGTGGCAATTCATGATGCCGAGCGCGCCCCCGAGGCAATAACCGTGCACCTGTGCGATGACGATCCGGGGGAATGCGCGGAGGGCTTCTGCGATCTGGATGGTGAGGCTTGGACGGTCCCAGTCCAGCAGGGGACCGTTCGATACTTCGCGCAGGAAATTGAGATCGAGGCCCGAGGAGTAGACGCTGCCGGCGCCCTTGGTGATGACGACCTTGAGCTCCTTGTCGGCCCGAATGATGTCGAGCGCTTCGAGAAAGGCGTGACACAGGGCGCGGTTCCAGCAATTGCGTTTGTCCGGACGGTTGAGGACGATGCGCGCCACGCCGGCATCTTCGAGCCGTTGCAGGATGAGTTCAGGCCATTCCTTGAGCGTTTGCCAGGTCTCGGACATGGCCATGCCTCCGCGCTGATCGCCGACGCTTATGGCACGGGACGAGCAGCAACCACTAGCGCCCCTCCTGCAGGCCGTAGCGCGCGTATTCCTCGGCGATGTCGGCCTGCAGCGTCTTGGCCGCGGCGATGTCGCTCTCGCCCGCCGCGTCATCGTTCTTCAATCTCGCCAAGCCGCGCCCGTAAAGCGCGAAGGCGCCTTTCGGGTTGATCTGTAAGGCCGCGTCGTAGTCGGAAACGGCGGCGTCGAAGCGCGACATCTTCAGAAACACGAAGGCACGGCTGCCCAGCGTTGCGGCATTCTTCGGCATCAGCCGGAGCGCCTGGTTGCAGTCGGCAAGCGCGGGCTTGAGGACGCCGAGCACGGCCCGCGCCCAGCAGCGATTGTCGAAGGCCGCGGCGAAGTCGGACTTGAGCTTGATCGCCTGGTTGTAGTCGTCGATGGCACGGTCATAGTCGCGCTTGGCGAGGTGTGCGTTGCCGCGATTGAAGTAGCCTTCGGCCGACGGCGCGAGCTTCAGGGCCTGATCGTAGTCCGCAATGGCGCGGTCGTATTCGCCGCGGTGGTCGTAGGCCACACCCCGGTTGTTGTGGGCCGCAGCAAACTTGGCGTTGAGCTTGATCGCTTGGCTATAGTCCGCAATGGCGCGCTCGTGATCGCCCTTGAGCCGGTAGGCAATGCCGCGATTGTTGAAGGCCTCGGCAAGCTTTTCACCTTTCTCGCGTCCCGCCTTGATTACGGCCGAACAGCCGTCAATGCGCTGATCGACGGTCATGCCCGTCTCGTTTTCGCACCATTGCCGCTCCTGGGCGGTTTGCGCGACCGCGCTCGCTCCCGCGAGAACCAGCGCGGTCACGATCGACGACAGGCGCTTTGCGGTCACGAGGCGCATCGGCAACTCCATGGTTCGCCGCGGGCAGGCTAGTTGATGTCGCGAAGCATTGTCAGGCTTCGCCCAGAGGGTGCAGATCGCGCACCAGGCTCTTGAGGCGCTCCTCCAGAACATGGGTGTAAATCTGGGTCGTGGAGATGTCGGCATGGCCGAGCAGCGTCTGCACCACGCGCAGGTCGGCACCATTGTGCAGGAGATGGCTTGCGAACGCATGGCGAAGCACATGCGGGCTCACCTGCGCGGGGCGCAGCCCGGCAGCGCCGGCAAGCATCTTCAATTCGCGCGCAAAATGCTGTCGGGTCAGATGGCCGGCCTCGCCGAACGAGGGGAAGAGCCATTTGGTCTTCGGCTGGCGGCCGCCTTCGGAAAGCAACCCGATATACTCGTGCATCGCGGTCTTGGCGGAATCGTTGAGCGGCACCAGGCGCTCCTTGTCGCCCTTGCCGCGCACGATGAGCATGCGCGCGTTGCGCTCAGCGGACGACAGGGGAAGGGCGACCAGTTCGGATACGCGCAGCCCAGTCGCATAAAGCACTTCGATCAGGCAGGCCAGCCGGGCCGCGCGCAGCCTTGCCGGTGCCGGCTGGTCCGCCTTATCCATGGCCGCGCGCGCCTGCGCGAGCAGGCGATCGACCTCGGAGATGCTGAGCACCTTGGGGAGCGTACGGCCGCGCTTGGGTCCTTCGATGACGGCGGACGGATCGTCGGTTCGGTGTCCCTCCGCGTAAAGAAAGCGATAGAGCTGGCGGATGGCCGAAAGCCGCCGTGCCACCGACGCCGGCGCGAAGCTGCGTCGGCTCAGCGAACCCAGATAGGCACGCAGGTCTTCGGTCGTGGCTTGGGCGATGGTGCGCCGCTTCGCCGCGAGTTCGTTCGAGAAGTCGGCGAGGTCGCGCGCATAGGCGGCCAGCGTGTTCTTGGCACCCCCGCGCTCGGCCGCAAGCATGTCGAGGAACAGCCCGATCAGGGTTTGGTTGGAGTTTTTGGCCTGCGGGGCCATTTCGGCGGCGGAGGGTCAGGGTTGCTTTGCGAATTTGTCCGGCGGAATCGAAACCGTGATCTCGCGCGGCTTCGGATCGAACCAAGTCGCGAGCATGAACATGGCGCCATAGGTCAGGCCGCCTAGGACGCCGATCAGGGTGAGAAACCGGAACAGACTCGGCATGGTAATCCCTCGAACGGCAATCTCGGATAAAACAATGGAGAAACTAGGACATTACCCGGCGCGGTGGTGCCGTCGGACGCGATCGCAATCGCCCGCCGAAGGTGGTTAACAAGCGCTCTGGCGGCGCCTTTCTGCCGCCCCCTGCTTGACGCCAAGTTGTTGTACTGGAACACAAACTGCCTGAAACGCCGTTCGGGAGCGACAATGGGAGAATTGGGGAACATGCCGCATGGCGCGGCCCATGACGTCGCGGGCCGGTCGGAAGCTGCCATCGTGGCGGCGCTCGGGCGGCGTTCGGTTGTGCTGGTGGGCATGATGGGGGCGGGCAAGTCGTCGATCGGCCGGCGCCTGGCGCTGCGCCTCGGCATTCCCTTTGTCGATGCGGATGTTGAGATCGAAAAGGCGGCGGGCATGACGATCAGCGATATTTTCGCCATTCGAGGGGAGGCGGAATTCCGCGCCGGCGAGGCGCGCGTCATCTTGCGGCTGCTCGACAGCGGGCCACAGGTCCTGGCGACCGGTGGCGGCGCCTTTACCAATCAGGACACCCGGGCCGCGATCACGGCCAAAGGCATCTCAATCTGGCTCAAGGCGGAGTTCGACGTGCTCATGAAGCGGATCAAGCGCCGACATGACCGGCCGCTGCTCAAGACCGATGATCCCGGCGCCACACTGCGAAAGCTCATGGAGGAGCGCGATCCCATATATGCTCTGGCCGATCTCACCGTGCAGTCGCGCGAGGTGATGCACGAAAAGATCGTTGACGAGATCGTCAGCGCGCTTGTCGGCCGGATGGGAACCGCCTGCGTGGTACCCGGCGGGCCCGAAGGAGGCCACGAGCCATGACTGCGCCGCTGCGTGCAAGCGATCCGATCGTCGTCAATGTCGCGCTCGGCGA
>DASSJW010000529.1:0-6525 GCA_035690995.1 Xanthobacteraceae bacterium | reverse complement strand
CCGCCAACGGGCTAGCCAATACATTTTTGGAGGATGCAGAAATGTACAAGATTCGCGTTACAAAGTCGATCTAAAATCCACGCCCCCGGACGAAGCGCGATCGGGCTGCGGCCAGAGCGATTGCCGGTCCGGCAATCCCCTCGCCGACCGCTACGCCTCCACCACCACGTAGTCGTTCTCGACGCTGACCGGCACGGTCTCGGCCACATAGGGCCCGGCCACCAGCCGGGTGCCCGGCTGCACCGAGACCGTATAGGGACGCGCGCGCACCCGGGTGGGGTCGCACCAGGACTGGCCGGTGCGGATGTCGAACTCCCAGCCGTGCCAGGGGCAGCGGATGATCTCGCCCGGACGGGAGTAACGGTAGTTGCCCGGCCCGTCCGATTCCACCAGGCCGGTCTGCTTGCCCTGGCACAGGCTGCCGCCGCGGTGCGGGCAGCGGTTGTTGAGGGCGAAGAATTCGCCGCCCAGATTGAACACGACGATGGCGCGGCCGTTCACCTGCGCGAGCCGGCGGGTGCCGGGCGGAATATCGCCGACGGCGGCGACCACATGCTTGGCCATGCGCTTAGCGTTTCTCGGCCATCAGTCGAGCCGGTAGAGCGCCTTGGCGTTGCCGCTGTAAATCTTGTTGCGGCGCTCCTCGCTCAGGCTCGGCGGTAGCGCCAGAAACGGATCGTCGAAATCCCAATGCGGATAGTCGCTGGCGAACAGGATCTTGTCCCAGCCGATCCATTCCATGACGTCGAGCACGTGGTCGGGCTCCTCCGCCTCTTCCATCGGCTGGGTCGAGACCCAGAAATGCTCGCGCAGATACTCCGACGGCGCTCGCTTGAGATGGGGGACCTCGTCCTTCATCCGCTTCCAGTTCTGATCAAGGCGCCAGCCGAGCGCCGGGATCCAGGCAAAGCCCGCTTCGATCAGCACGATCTTGAGCTCGGGGAAGCGCTCGAACACCCCTTCCACGATCAGGCTCGCGACCGAAGCTTGCAGCGAGGCCGAGTGCTCGGTGATTTCCTCGATGTAGAACGACGGCCAGCCGGTGCTGCTCATGGGACGGCCGCTGGAGCCGAAGACGTGAACGCCGATGGGAAGGCCGGCCTCCACCGCCGCCTCGAAGATCGGCCAGTAGCGGCGCTTGCCGAGCAGTTCGCTGGTGCGGCTCAGGAACAGCACGTGGGCGAAGCGGCGGTCGCCCGCGCGCTTGCGGATTTCCGTGCACGACATCTCGCTGTTCTCATAGGGAATGACGACGGAGGCCTTGAGCCGCGGATCGCGCCGGTTCCAGCCTTCGAGCTGGTACTCGTTGGCCGCGAACGCCATGGCGGCGCTGAGCTCGTCGTTCTGCTCGCCCTGCCCCGTGGGCGAGAGCGGATTCATGATGCCCCATTCGATGCCGTAGAAGTCGAGGTGCTGCTCGCGCATGAAATCGAGATCGCTGGCGGGCAATCCACCACCGGGCGGCCATGAGTCGCGCCGCGACGCCAGCGGCTGGCTCTTGGGATAGGGAAAGCCTTTGACGTAGCCATGGCGCTGGCGCTGCCCGTAGGTCTGCAAATAATCCCACCAGCGATTGCTGAGATAAGGGCGCAGATCCTCAAGGGAACTCTTGGGATGGATATCGCAATCGAAAATGCCGACGCGCGCCTTGGCGCCGCGCTGTGGCTGCCTCACCTCGATGTTCATTGCGCGTGCTCCTCAAATTTCTTGACCGCGCAGCAAGGTCGTTTCCCGTGACGTCTCCGCCTGGACAGGGCGCACAATCGACGATGCCCACGCGGAAAGCCCGGCGCCTGCGCCTTTGCCCACCGGCGCGATGACCTAGACGCTCCGGACGCGATCATAGGTCGCCAAGGGATTCTCCACCAGGATTTTGCGGTGCAATCCGGCGGGAATTCCCGCCGGTACGGTCTCATCGCCGTCGAACTGCCAGTGTGGGTAGTCCGAGGCGTAAAGCAGCATGGAATCGGAACGCAGATGCTCGATCACCCGTTCCA
This sequence comes from Xanthobacteraceae bacterium, assembly GCA_035690995.1. GTDB lineage: Bacteria > Pseudomonadota > Alphaproteobacteria > Rhizobiales > Xanthobacteraceae > VAZQ01. Next base: position 4,528 of record DASSJW010000529.1, on the reverse strand, counting down.
CCTGATGACGGTCGGCCGGGGCATCGAACGGCTGGATGGTGAGGCGGACATGGTCGCGCACGATCTCGGCCGGCGAGCGATCGACCCAGGGCACCTCGGAACGCACGCCGCGCCAGAACTTCGAGAACCGCCAGAGAAACCCGGGCAGCCAGGTCACGCCGGATTCCAGCAGCACCACCTTGAGGCCGGGATACTTGGCGAACACGCCTTCACAGACGAGGCTCGCCACCTGCGACTGAAACGCCTGGCTGTGACTGGCGTAGTCCTCGATATAGTAGCTCGGCCAGCCCAGCGACGTGATGGAATGCCGGTAGCTCGAGCCGGCATGGATGCCGAGCGGCAGGCCGTGACGTTCCGCGGCGGCGTAGATCGGCCAGAGGTGGCGGCGGCCGAGCGGCGTTTCCTGCATGGCGAGGACGAGGATCTGAACGAAGCGGCGGTCCTTGGCGCAGCGCTCGATTTCGTCGACCGCGTATTCGGTATTCTGCATCGGCACCACGATCGAGGCCCGCAGGCGCGGATCGCGATCGAGCCATTCCTTGACCACCCAGTCGTTGAGGGCGCGCGTGAAGGCCGCGGCCATGTCCTCGCTGAACAACAGGCCCACGCCGTAAAGGCAATTGCAGATGGCGATGCCCGCGTGCCAGCGGTCACAGACCTGGGCCGTGAGCTCCGCGGCCGCGGTGGCGGCGCGGCCGTTCTTGCCGCGCCACTGCGGCCGCGCGGTGAGCGGCGCATTGGGCGGATAAGTGACGGTCTCGAGCGAATTGATGCCGCGCTCTTCCACGGTCTCGCGCCAGAAGTCGTCGAGATAGGGCAACAGCGCCTTCATATCAGGCACGGTCGGATGCACGTCGCAATCGATGGCGTGAAGCGCGCCGCTCATGGATGCCTCACCGCAGGGTGTCCCGATTGCCGCGCGCGCCGAGTCCATTCGCAGAGATATCCCTAGTCGGCCTTGATGTTGGCTGCCTTGGCGATGTCCGCCCAACGCGCGATCTCCTTGCGCATCCAGGCATCGAGCTCCTGCGGCGTGTTTCCGAAGGGAAAAATGCCGAGGTTGCGCACCTTGTCCGCGAACTCCGGCGAATTCACCACGGAGCGAATATCGGCGGACAACTTGTCGAGCACCGGCGCGGGAACGCCCGCGGGTGCGACCAGAGCATTGAAGGCGATGACGTCGAAGCCCGCATAGGTTTCGGCGATCGTCGGCACCTGTGGCGCATCGCGAAGGCGTTGCGCGCCCGCGCCGGCGATCAGCTTAAGGTCGCCGGAGTCGACATAGCGCTTCGCCGAATGCCAGATGTCGAACATCAACGGCACCCGCCCGGCGATCAGATCGGTCAAAGCCGGCGCGCTGCCGTTGTAGTTGATATGGGTCATGTTGATGCCGGCGCGCTGCTTCAGCATTTCGCCAGCGAGGTGCCCGACGCCGCGCGGTCCCGGCGAGGTGAAGTTGAGCGGCTGGGCGCTCTTCTTCGCGACTTCAACCAGTTGCGGAATGGTGTCCGCGGGAAACGCTTTGTTAGCCACGAGGGCAACCGGCTGGGTCGCCACCATGCTGACGGCGGCGAAGTCCTTCTCGGTATCGTAAGGCAGCTTCTGCCCGATTGCCGGATTGATCAGCAGAGAATTGGTGGCGACGAGCATGGTGTGGCCGTCGGCAGGCGACTTGGCGACCGCCGCGGTCGCCACGATCGTGCCGGCACCCGGACGGTTCTCGATCACCACCGACTGGCCGTTCCAGCGCGCCGTTAGGAAATCGGCAAGGATACGCGCCACCACGTCGGTGGGACCGCCGGCCGCAAACGGCACCAGCAGCTTGACCGGCCGCGAGGGGAAGTCGGCGCTCGTCTGCGCGGTCGCCGCGCCGGCCGCGGCGGCCAGGAGCAGGAGAAGCGCGGTGATGAGTTTCATTGCTTTCATGCATCCAGCTCGTGCCGGCAAACTGTAACAGCGGGCGCAGGACGGGCAAGGCGGTGTCGGACACGGCGCCGATGGCATGACACACGGCGCAGCTCCCCACCAGCCTATGCCGCCGTCTGGGCTCGCGGGTTGTCGCGTCGGACAAAAAAAGCCCCGGCACGAGCCGGGGCGGGGGGGACAGACGATGGAGGCACAAATCACATGCGATAGAGGATCTGGTCGGTCCAGAACCGCTCGAGGCGCTGCAACGACTTGTTGAGGGTCGCAAACTCGTCGGTATTGATGCCGCCGACCTGCGTCACCGTGCCCACGTGCTTCTGGTAGAGCATATCAACGATGTCACGCACTTCGCGGCCCTTGTCGGTGAGCTTGATGCGCACCGAGCGGCGGTCGACCCGCGAGCGCTGGTGGTCGAGGTAGCCCATCTCGACCAGCTTCTTGAGATTGTAGGAGACGTTGGAGCCGAGATAGTAACCGCGCGTGCGCAGCTCGCCGGCGGTGAGATCCTTCTCGCCGATGTTGTAGAGAAGCAGCGCCTGCACCGCATTGATATCGGCCCGGCTCCTGCGGTCGAACTCGTCCTTGATGACATCGAGCAGGCGGCGATGCAGCCGCTCCACCAGGGTCAAGGTTTCGAGATAGAGCGAGCGGGTGGGATCGAAGCGCCCTGCGCGCTCGGTGGGCTCCATCACTTTTGCGGCTGCTTGCATCATGACGCTGTCCTATCCGTTGTCGTTCTTATGATCGCGAGGCCCTGTGCCCCCGCTCGACGTGTAACCTACGCCGCCGGGTCTAAAATCGGCTTAAGTAACACGCTAAAGATAAGGTTTATTCGGAACGGTGAACGATCAATTGACGCCGTAATGGCGGGCATTTCTGCCACTTCCGTAACGTCTCGTTCACGATGCGGAGCGACGGATGCGCGCGGGCCGGGCAGAGTTTTCAAGGCCCGCGCAGGTAGCGGATGATGCCGGAAAAATCGACGCCGCCGTCCTCGCTCTCGACGAAGCGTTCGTAGACCGCGGCGGCACCGGCACCGAGCGGCGTGGTGGCGCGGGTCGCGCGCGCGGCCGCTTGCGCCAGTTTCAAATCCTTGAGCATCATCGCCGCGGTGAAGCCGGCCTGATAATCGCGGTTCGCCGGCGAGGTCGGCACCGGCCCCGGCACCGGACAATAGCTTGTCATCGACCAGCATTGGCCCGAGGACTTCGACGCGATGTCGAACAGCCTTTGCGCGTCGAGGCCCAGCTTCTCCGCCAGCAGGAAGGCTTCCGAAACCACGATCATCGATGCCCCGAGGATCATGTTGTTGCAGATCTTCGCCGCTTGGCCGGTACCGGGACCGCCGGCATGCACGATGGTCTTGCCCATGTTCTCCAGCACCGGACGTGCGCGTGCGAAGGCTTCATCGGAGCCGCCGACCATGAATGTCAGCGTCGCCGCCTCGGCCCCGGCGACGCCGCCGGACACCGGCGCGTCGACCATGGCAAGTCCCCTGCCCTCCGCGGCGCGCGCCACCTCGCGGGCGGTTTCCACGTCGATGGTCGAGGAATCGATGAGCAGCGTGCCCGGAGCGGCGGCCGCAAGCACGCCGCCGTCGCCGAGATAGACATCGCGTACGTGCTCGCCCGCCGGCAGCATGGTGATGATGATTTCAGCGTCGCGGCACGCATCCGCCGCCGAATTCGCCCCCGTGCCGCCGCTCGCCGTCAATTTCTCGCTGGCGTCCGCATTGAGGTCGAAGCCGGCAACAACATGGCCAGCCTTGAGCAGATTCTGCGCCATCGGCAAACCCATATTGCCGAGTCCGATGAAGCCGATTCTCGCCATCACCTTCCTCCACCCCGGTTGCGGCCGTTACGGACTCACGCCGGCTGCTCGCGCGCGGCCATCAGCGCCAGCCACAGATACATGCCGAGCAGGACGACTTCCACCGCCACCACCCACATGTTGCCGCCGTAGATTTGCGGAAACAGGATCTCCACCGCCGCCATGGAGATGATGGAGGTGAGCCACACCACCGCCCCCCAGGGCGCCGCCAGCCACAAACCGACCCCGGCAACCGGATCGATCACGGCGAAGAACACCGTCGCGGCCTGATACGGGCTTGCATAGGAATCAAAACCGGACGGAAACGGCGCCCCGATCCCGCACACGATCGCCCAATGATAGAGGCCCTTGCCGAGCGACAGCGCGGCCATGGCGCGCAAGAACAGGACGAGCCGGCGAGACCATTGTCGGCCGTCGCCCTCTTCGTCGCCGGCGTGCACGGGCTCGAGCGTCTGCGGCTGGTCGCTATTGGTCATGGCAGATCGAGTTCCCGTGCAAGCGGCGCAAAATATCGTTCCACCTCAGCCGCGCCTACCTCTGCCAGCGTCGACGGAAGCCAATGCGGCGCCTGGTCCTTGTCGATCAGCACGGCCCGAATCCCTTCGTAGAAGTCGTGCCCACGCACGACGCGCGACACTATGCGGAATTCGGTGCGCATGCATTGCGCGAAATCGAGCGTCGCGCCGCGCCGCATCTGTTCGCGCACGAGTTTGAGGCTCGTGGGAGATTTTGTGCGCATCAAGGCGGCGGTGCGGGCCGCGAACGCCGCATG
>DASSJW010000528.1:0-3062 GCA_035690995.1 Xanthobacteraceae bacterium | reverse complement strand
GCCCTGTGGATCGTAGCCCTCGACGTAGATGACGTGCCGCCGCCGGATCAAACCGCCCTGCGCCGCGCCGGCCGTCGACGCATCAGGCACGAGCGTCATCCGCCGCCGCTTCGACCACGGTCATCGCGGGATGCGTGGTGGCGACCGTACGCACCAGGCGAAGGCCGGCCTTTGCGAACAGGCCGGCATACTCCTCGACCGTCCGCTCGCGCCCGCCGCACAGCACCATCACCTGCAGATCGAGCCACCGGCCGGGTCCGGGGCTATCATCGGATGGAAGCGGCGCTTCGAGCACGAGCACGCGGCCGTCCGGATGCATCGCGCGCCGTACATTGGCAAGAATGCGAACACAATCGGCGTCGTCGTAGTCGTGCATGAGGTGGCGGATCAGGTAGAGATCGCCGCCTTCGGGCGCCGCCGTCGTGAACACGTCGCCGGCGACGAAGGTCACCCCGGGAAGCGGACCGCCCTCCCCGCGTTTGGCGGCGGCAATGGCCTCCGCCATGTCGAACAGCGTCGCACGCTGGTTCGGATTGGCGGCAAGCACGGCCGACAACAATGACCCATTGCCGCCGCCGACGTCGACGATGTGCCGGCACTGCGAGAAATCGTAGGCGGCGACAATCGCCGGGGTCTCCGGTCCGTGCACCTCGAGCATCATGCGATTGAAGCGGCGGGCTTCGTCCGGGTGTTCGCCGAGCCACTCAAAGAACGGCCGGCCCTTGAGCGCTTCGAAGGCGGTGCGCTCGCCGGTGAGCGCGTCATCGAGATGCGACCACATGTCGGCGAAATAGTCGTTGAGGAAGATCGCGGTGGTGCGTGTGTTGTTGGGCGTATGCGAGCTCAGCAGGCGTCCCAGCGGCGTGAGCGCAAAGCGACCGCGCGCCGTTTCCGATACGATTCCGACCGTCGAAAGTGCGCGCAGCAGCCGGTAGACCCGATCGGGAAGGAGGCCGCGCGCGGCGGCAATCGCGGCGTGGTCCTCGACGCCGTCCTCCATCACATCCGCCAAGCCGAGCCGCGCGAACGTGCCCACCGCCCGGGTCACCCACAAGCTGCTCAACAATTGCAGCATCTTCTTGTGCAGAAGCGCCGGAGCAACGTCGGGCACTTTACCGCTCTTGTTGTCCACGATCCCGCTCCAACGAACACCCGACCGCAGCGGACGCCATGTCGACGGCGCCGGCCCCGCATAGACCAATTCACCGGGCGAAGCTAGTGACGCGCCGATCGCGGCCAAGCGTGCGCGGGGCCCCAACTGAGTCCGTTTTTCATGCGTAAAAATTGTACGCGCGAGGCCCCGCCGAGATTGTGCCCGCCGAGCCCAGGAACTTCACTTTACAGTGACCGTCAGTTCGGGCTGAATGGGCGCAAAGGCCCGCTTAACGGCCAATTTCCAACCAGGAGGAAACGATGTCATCGCAACGAGGCCAGCGTCACCTTGCAACATGGGGCGCGTCGGTCGCCTGTCTGTTGATCAGCGCGTCCGTGGCGCTCGCGCAGGACAAGACCTTCGATCTTAAGCTCTCGCACTGGGTCCCGCCATCGCACCCGCTACAGAAAGCGATGGAAGAATGGGGCGCATCGGTCGAGAAGGCATCGAACGGCACCATCAAGTTCAAGGTGTTCCCATCCCAGCAGCTCGGCAAGGCTTTCGACCATTACGACATGGCCCGCGACGGCATCGCCGACTTCACCTACGTCAATCCCGGCTACCAGCCCGGTCGCTTCCCCATCATTGCTGCCGGCGAGTTGCCGTTCCTGGTCGGCGACGCCAAGGGCGGCATCCGGGCGGTCGATGCCTGGTATCGCAAATATGCGGCGAACGAGATGAAGGACGTGAAGTATTGCTTCTCCTTCATTCTTGATCCACTCACATGGCATTCAAGCAAGAAGAAAATCATGGTGCCGGGCGACATCAAGGGCATGAAGGTGCGGCCGTCGCAGGCGACCGTCGCGGCCTGGGTGACGCTGCTCGGCGGCACCAACGTGCAGGCCAGCGCGACCGAGGTGCGGGATGTGATGGAGAAGGGTGTGGCGGAGGCCGTCACCTTCCCCTGGGGTTCGGTCCCACTGCTCGGCGTCGACAAGGTCACGAAATACCACATGGACGCGCCGCTCCACACGGTGACGTTCCAATGGCTCATGAGCCCGCGCACATACGCCGCCATGTCACCCGCGCAGAAGAAAGTGATCGACGACCATTGCACCACCGAATGGGCGGGGAAATTCGCCGATCCATGGGCGGACTTCGAGCATGCCGGCTTGGCGAAGGTGAAGGCCGAACCGGGACATGAGGTCTACACCATCACCGACGCCCAGTTGAACGAGTGGAAGAAGTCGGCCGAGCCGCTGGAGAAGCAGTGGGCCGACAATGTCCGCAAGGCCGGCGGCGATCCGGATGCGATCATGAAGGAGCTCAAGCAGTCGCTCGCGCAGAACAAGGCGGCGTACTGACGGCGGCGGATGAGTTCACTGGACGCTCTCCATTCGCGATGATACCGGCGGCGGCGGGATGTCCGCCGCCGTCGTCACCATGGGGCGCTGCATCCGGCGAGGGGCGAGAGCGTGAGCAGGATTGCGGATCGGTTCATCGATTCCATCGAGTTCCTGGCCGCGCTCTTCGTCGGGATCGTCGCTGCCGACGTGTTCGTCTCGATCCTGCTGCGCTACTTCTTCGGCGTCTCGATCCCCGATAGCTACGACTTCGGCCGCCTGCTGCTGGGCGTGCTGATCTTCTGGGGCATCGGCGCGACCTCCTACCGCGGAACCCACATCACGGTCGACCTGCTGTGGGCCAATGTCGGGCCGAAGTACCAGCGCGCGATCGACATCTTCGCGACCCTGGTGCTCCTGTTCGTGGTCGCGGTGCAGACCATCACCCTCTACGACAAGGTATGGACGACGCGCGCCGACAACGTGCTCACGTTCGATCTGCGGCTGCCGACCTGGCCGTTCTTCCTGCTGGCCTGGCTCGGCGACGTCTCCGCCGTCATCCTGATTGCGCTGCGCACCTATCGCCTGATCTTCCATCCCGAATTGATCGAACGCCGGGATCCCGC
>DASSJW010000527.1:0-2239 GCA_035690995.1 Xanthobacteraceae bacterium | reverse complement strand
CAGGATGTTGGTGGGCGCCTCGCGCTCCATCGTCCGCTGCACGAGATCGAGCCGCACCATCTCGAAATCGAGCGCCGACGCGGTCCGCAACTGCGCATCAATGGGCACCAGGTAGTTGGTGCCCGATATCTGCAGACCGTGTCCGGCGTAGAAAAACACGCCGACGTCCGCGCCGACGAGCGCAGCGGCGAAATCGCGGATTTTTCGCTCGAGCGCTCCCTTGTCGAGATCGATCCCGTCGAGGACCTGAAAGCCGTGCATCCGCAGGGCGGCGGCCATATCCAGCGCATCGTTGCGGGTGTTGGCGAGTTCGCCCGCGTGCTGGTACGCCGCGTTACCGATCACCAGCGCGACGCGCTTGCCCGCATGGGCCGCTGAGCCGATGCACAGACACAACAGGATAATGGCGGTCCGCAACATGAGTGCTGATCCGTCGTACGGCTTCCGTGCCGGCCTCGACTACCGCTCCTTGAGTGTCGGGACGCGGTGCGGCTCCCACCACAATGTTGCCCATTTTGAGCGCCGTCGCAATCGGGGAAGGAAGATGCACCGGCTTTTGGCCGCTCCCGCGGTTGGACTCTCGTCGATCTCGATGGTGAAGATCCGGGTGCGGACGAGATTAAGTCTCAGCCATCGATGTAGCGGTTGACCCCGACGTCGGCGGCGGTCGGCGGCCCCGGTTGCGAAGCAGCCGGCGCGTCGCCGCTGGCGAACTACGCAATCTCCGTAACGGCGATTGCCTCGACCTCGACCAGGAAGTCCGGATGCGAGAGGCGGCGCACCTCGACGGTGGTGCTGGTGGGCAGCGCCCCGAAATACTCCATGCGCACGCCGACATGCTTGAAGAATTCGTCGATGTCGGTGGTGAAGGTCTGGGTGCGGACGAGATCGGCGAGGGTCGCGCCGGCGGCTGCCAGCGCTGCCTTCAGGTTTTCGCCCACCTGGCGGATCTGGGCGCCCATGTCTCCCTTGCCGACGATCTCGCCCGCCTGGTTGCGGGCGAGCAGGCCGGATACGAAAACGAGCTTGCCGCCAACGACGGTAACGACCGGCGAATAGAGCACGTGCCCGCCCACCACGCGCTTCGACAGCGCGTCAGGAAACAGGTTCTGCCGTTCGATCATCCGATCACTCCTTCATGATATTGTATGAGACGCGCCCCTACCGCAGCCGTCTCAGCGAGTCTTTGGCGCGGTACCCACCGCAATGCCGCGGTCCCAGGCGGGCGACTTGCCAAAACGTTCGGCCAGGAAATCGACCAGGGTGCGGATCTTCGGCGTGAGCTGGCGATCGGCGATGAAGTAGGCGGTGAGGCTGGAGCCAAAGGTCCCATGCGCGACCCAGTCCGGCAACACGCGCACGAGCGCCCCGGATGTCAGGTCCTGCCAGATGGCGAATGTGGGCAGCAGCGCCAGGCCGAGCCCGCGCACGGCGGCGTCGCGCACGGCCTCGCTGTTGTTGGCGCGGAAATTTCCGTTGACCGTGACGCGGATCGTTTCCCCCTTGCGCGAGAGCGTCCAGGCGTCGCCGCGCACGGCGGCGGAGGCGTAGAAGATGCAGTTGTGCCGGCGCAGATCATCCGGCTCCCGCGGCGGCGCGAACTTCTGCAGGTAGCGCGGCGACGCGCACACCGCCCATCGGATCGGGGCGATATCGCGCCGGATGAGGTTCGCCGGCGTGAGCGGGGAGGACTGGATCGCGATGTCAAAACGCTCCTCCACCAGGTCGACCAGGCGATCGCTCAGCACGAGATCGATCGCGACATCGGGATGGCGGGTGAGGTATTCCGGCAGGATCGGCACCAGATGCAGCCGTCCGAACGCCGACGGCGCGCTGACGCGCAGCAGCCCCTTCGGGCGGCTCACGAACCGCTGCACCGAGGCTTCGCTGGCCTCCACTTCTGCCGCAATCCGTGCACAATGGGCGTAGGCGGCATGCCCCGGCTCGGTGAGGCTGAGTTTCCGGGTGGTGCGGTTGAGCAGGCGGGCGCCCAGCGCCTGCTCCAGGCGCGTGACATGCTTGCTGGCGGCGGAGCGTGAAATACCGAGCCTGCGCGCGGTCAGCGAGAAGCTCCGGAGCTCGACGACCTTGGCGAAGACCAGCATGTCCAGGGGATTATGCACCGAGCGCCCGCGACGATTTGATCGAATTTGGAAACAAACATATTCGAGTTTGACTTCTTATCAAGCTTGCCGTTTCGGCGGATGATGGACCTGACGCTGGCGTGCATTTGACGCGT
>DASSJW010000526.1:0-3565 GCA_035690995.1 Xanthobacteraceae bacterium | reverse complement strand
AGCGCGTTGATCTGCGCAACGCGCGGCAGATATCCCTTGATCCGCCGCTCGTTCGAAGAACCAAACAGCTTGCGGGCAAGCGCGATGGTCATCGCTCAGGTCAGGCGAATGTCACTTGAGGTTGAAGCGGATCGGGACGGTGAGATCGATATGATCGCCCGCCAGCTCGCGCGGCGGCGGCGGAAAGGGTTGCGCGCGGCGCAGCAGCGCCAGCGCCTCTTCGTCGAGCGAGTCCGCGCCGGATGAACGCACGACGCGGCTTGCGAGCACGCGCCCGTGCCGGTCGAGGCTGAAGAAAACCTGCGCCACTCCTTGTTGGCGGCGCGATTGCGCCGTCTCCGGATAGCGTTTGTTGCGCTCCAGCAGCGCCACGATCTTCGTTTTCCACGTGGGCACCACGTTCGAATTGGTGGGAATGATCTGGCCCTGCGTCGGCGCAGCCGGAATGGCCGCCGTCTGTTCGGGAATCGCCTGCGGCGCGGAGGTCGTGGGCGCGGGAGGCCGCGGCTCCTGCCTTCTCGGCGTCTCCTGCTTGACCTCCTGCGGCGGCGGCGGTGGGATTGCGACCTCCGGCGTGGGCGCCGGCGAAACTTCCGGCGGCGGCTCTTCGACCGGCTTGGTGTCGAGCTTCTCTTCCACCTTCTGCTCGAGCTTCGCCTCGACTTTCTGCTCGATCTTCTCCTCGATCTTTTCTTCCAGGCTTTCGGTCGGCTTGTTGGGCGAAGCGTCGGACATCACCTGCTCGGGCCCGGGTGGAATCTCCATCTGCGGCATGGCCGGCGCGACCGGCACCGGCGCGAATTCGAGCACGATGGCCGCCGCGGGCTCGGCCGCTTCGTCCGGATCGCGCCAGGTGACCATGGCCGTCGCGATCCCGCCATGCATGAGGACCACGATGGCGCTGCAGATCGCCCAGCGACGCAGGTCGGCAAGGTCCTCGGCGGTGAAGGCGATCATGGCCCGGGCACCTTCTCCAGGCCCACGAGCGCAACCTTCAGGTATCCCGCCGTGCGCAGCAGATTCATGACCTCGATCAGTTCGCCGTACGGCACCGCCTTGTCCGCGCGCAGGAAGATGAGGGTGCTCTTGTCGCCCTTTGCCGCCGCGTCGAGCGTGCCGCGCAAGAGCTCCCGCTGGACGGCATCGTTGCCCAGCGCAAGCGTGAGGTCCGGCTTCAGAGTCAGGAACAGCGGCTTGTCCGGCCGCTGTTGCGGCTCGGCGGTCGATGCCGGCAGGTTGACCTGGATATCGACGGTGGCGAGCGGCGCCGCCACCATGAAGATGATCAGCAGCACGAGCATCACGTCGATGAACGGCGTGACGTTGATCTCGTGGACCTCGGTGAGGCTGTCTTCGCCGTGGTCGAGACGTACGCTCATGCCGACACTCTCGAATCTACGCTTGCAGACGCGCTTCGCTCACTCGGCCGCTGTCGGCAACGGCGCCCCTCTGCGCGCGGACGACGTGGTCGCCATGGCCGGGCGCTCGAGGTCGCGGCTCACCAGCCGCAAGACCTCCGCCGAGGCATCGCCGAGCAGCGCGCGATAGCCCGCGATCGACCGCGCGAACACGTTATAGATCACCACGGCGGGAATGGCGGCGGCAAGCCCGAAAGCGGTTGCCAACAGCGCCTCGGCGATGCCCGGCGCGACCACCGCGAGATTGGTGGTTTGCGACTTCGAAATGCCGATGAAGCTGTTCATGATCCCCCAGACCGTACCGAACAGGCCCACGAAGGGCGCGGTCGAACCGATGGTCGCGAGCACGCCGGTGCCGCGCAGCAGGCGGCGTCCATAGGCCGCTTCGATGCGTTCGAGGCGGGATGCGATCCGTTCCTTGATACCATCACGTTCGATCGAGCCAGCCGAGAGCTTCAGCTCGGTGACCGCCGCGTCGAGGAACTGCCGCACCTCGCCCTGGGCATCGGCCAGCCGCTCCACGCCTTCCGACGTCGAGCGCACGCTTGCCAGAATGGCGAGCGCCGCGCGCACCCGGCGCTTGCAGATCATGATCTCGACCGTCTTGGCGAGCCACACCGTCCAGGTGACGAGCGACGCGAAGGCAAGCCCGATCAGGACGGCCTTCACCACCGGATCGGCGTTGATATACATGCCCCAGGGGCTGAGATCGCGCGGCAACGTTGCCGTTGCCAGAACGTTGTCCTGCGCCAACGCCGGCATGGGGAGCGCCATCAACGCGGCGGTCAGGGCGCTACGCGCCCTCGCCGCGGGCCGCAACCAGCGGCGCCCGGCCCGAACCCATCCGCGTGAAATTTCCCGACACTGCATTTCCACTGGCCTCATCTCACACCGGGTACCGCCGCCACCTCTGTTCCAAGATAACATTATCGCCATTCCGCGGGATGATCCGTGGCCGCCGAAGTTCACCGCGGTCAGCCGTCTATTCGCCGCGATGACGTCCCCCTATTCAGCCGCCTGCAGCTCGCCTCGGGCGGTGACACGGCCGGCAACGTCTTTGCGCATGCGCCTGCCCCGCCACCACATGATCGCACCGGTCACGGCGAATACCAGGGGGAAGATCCCGGTCAGGAACACCGCAAATTGCCAGATCGGACCGCTGTGGCTGCCCTCGTGGATCCACCGGATCCATTGCGCCGCACGGTCGCCGCTCAGCGGGCCTGGCTGACGTTCCACGTTGCCGCTGCGATCGTCCACCACGACGGTGGCAGTCTCGCCGCTCCCCGCCATGCGCAATTGTACGCCCCAGACCGGGCCGACGGTACTCCCGCCGCCTCCGCCTTCACGCTCCGCCCCCTGCGCGCGACCGCGGTCGCTCGTGGTCGCACGCGCCATCGGCAGGAATATGACGGCCGCGCGCGCATCCGGTTGCGACGCGAGGGCGGCCGCAAGCGCGGCATCGGCCGTGAGCCGCGCGTCACGCGCGATCGCGCCGAACCCTGGGCGCTGGCCCTGCGGAGTCATGGGCGCGATCGAGGACATCATCTGCCGCATGGTCTGCGGGAAGCCGAGATAGATGCCGGTGAATGACACCACCGCGAGCGGGATCGAGATCCAGAACCCGAGCAGATGGTGGAGGTTGGTCGTCGTCTGCGCCGTGCGGCGCCAGCGCAATCCCGGCAGGAACGCGCCGTTGCGCGGCCACCACAGCCAGATGCCGGTCAGCGAAAGGACCAGCATCCCGACGCCGGCCCAGCCGACGATGGCGCGGCCGGAATATTCGGGGATCGTCAGGTTCTCGTGGAAGCGGTGCAGCCAACCGATGAGCGAGGAGCGGAAATCGACGACGTCGAGCGCCCGCGCGGTCGGCGGATCGAGATACACGTTGACGATCCGGATCGGGCCGCCGTCGGCGCGCGGGGCGCCGCGCCCCATCACGATCACCGGCCAGCCTTCGTCCGCGGGAAAGCGGACGGCCACCGGCTGGGCGCTGCCTTCGAGCGCCGCGGCGGCGCTCGCCAGGTACGCCGAGGGTTCGACGAGTTGCGTCCCCGTCACGGCGTAACGGCCGGGATGCAGCAGCGCATCGAGCGGATCGTGCCACACCAACAGCGCGCCCGACACCGAGATCGGCACCAGCAGGACCA
>DASSJW010000525.1:0-16521 GCA_035690995.1 Xanthobacteraceae bacterium | reverse complement strand
GAGCGAGGAGGGCAAGGCCGGTGTGGTGGTCGGCGTCACCGCCGATCTCACGGGGCGTTTTTCCGCGGTCGATCTGGTGCGCAAGGGCGCCGAGGCGCTCGGCGGGAAGGGCGGTGGCGGGCGCCCCGACATGGCGCAGGCCGGTGGCCCTGACGGCTCCAAAGCCGAGGATGCGCTGAAGGCGATTGAAGGAGCGCTCGGCGGAAGCTGAACATATTCGCCGACGTCGGAAGGCGGTCGAGCGCAGCGAAGCCCACCGGGCCGTGCGTTGCGGCGGTGGCGCTGGGGCTTCGCTGCGCTCGACCTCTCCCATGGCGGCGGGAAAGAGGAAGGCATTGGACCACGGGCCTTGGTTGAAAGACGTCCTCGTCTTTCTTGCGGCGGCCGGGCTTGTGGTACCGCTGTTTCACCGTGCGCGCATAGGGGCCGTGCTCGGCTTCCTTTGTGTGGGCATTGCCGTTGGTCCGTACGGCTTCGGCCGGCTCGCCGAGGACGTTCCCTGGCTCCGCTATCTGACCATTGAAGATCGTGCCCGGGTCGAACCCTTCGCCGAACTGGGCGTGCTGTTCCTGCTGTTCCTGATCGGGCTCGAACTATCGCTGGCGCGGCTGTGGTCGTTGCGCCGCTACGTCGCCGGCATCGGCGGGCTGCAATTCGCGCTGTCGGCGCTGGCCATCGGCGCGGGTCTTGCGGTGCTCGGCGTTCCCGGCAGCGGCGCGATCGTGCTGGGCCTCGGCCTCGCCATGTCCTCGACCGCGATCGTGATGCAACTGCTGGAAGAGCAGGGGCGCTCGACCACGACGGTCGGCCGCGTCGCGCTCGCGGTGCTGCTGTTCCAGGATCTCATGGTCGCGCCCGTCTTGTTCGGCGTGCAGTTCCTCGCGCACGACGAGCGCCACGTCGCGGTGTCCCTTGCCGGGGCGCTGCTGCAAGCGGCACTGGCGGTTGTCGCCATCGTCGCTGCCGGTCGCTACGTCCTGCAACCGATCGTCCGCTTCGCGGCCCAGAGCGGCAACCGCGACCTCATCCTGGCAATCACGCTGTTCATGGTGGTGGGAGTCGCCGCAGCCACCGGCGTCGCGGGGCTGTCGACCGCGCTCGGCGCTTTTCTCGTCGGTCTGCTGTTGTCGGAGACCGAATACCGCCACCAGATCGAGATCGACATCGCGCCGTTCAAGGGGCTCCTGATCGGCCTATTCTTCATCACCGTTGGAATGACCATCGACATCGTTGCGGTCTGGGCCGATATCGGCCTCGTCCTCCTCGCGGTCGTGGCTTTGCTGGCGGTCAAGAGCATCATCCTGCTGGTCGCGAGTCGCGCTTTCCGCGTCAGCCTTGCGGTCGCCGCAGAGGTCGCGCTCCTGCTGGCGCAGGGCGGCGAATTTGCGTTCGTCGTCATCAGTCTTGCGCGCTCCAGTGGCGTGCTCTCCGGTGAAGTGGCGCAAATTGCCTCCGCCGTGGTCGGCATCAGCATGATGGTGACGCCGTTGTGTGCCCGCGGCGGCGCGTGGCTGGGACGGCGTTTGCAGCGGGTCGACCACCGCCATCACCTGCCGATGGATGACGCGCGGGAGCTGCAGGGCCATGTGGTGATCGGCGGATATGGCCGTGTCGGCCAGACGGTGGCACGTTTGCTCACCGCAGAGAATGTCCCCTTCATTGCGCTCGACACGAATGGCGAGTTGGTGAGCGAGTGCCGCAAACGTGGAGAGCGATGCTATTTCGGGGATGCCGGCCGGCCGGAGTTCCTGACACGCGTCGGCGCCGCGCGGGCACGCGCCTTCGTCGTCACCGTCAATGCGCGCGAAGCGGCCGAGCGCATGGTCGCGGCAGCGCGCAAGCAACGACCGGGCGCCCTGGTCTTTGCCCGTGCCATCGACGCTGAACACGCAGTACGCCTGCTCAAGCAGGGCGCCGTCGATGTGATCCCGGAGGCGGTCGAGGCGAGCCTGCAGCTCGGCGGGCGCCTGCTCGAGGGCCTCGGCATGTCGGACGAAGCGGTGGCCCGGCGGCTCGACGAGCTACGCGATCAGGAGCTCGCGCGCCTCGTCGCCGCGCGCGAACAAGGCCGCTGATCAGGCGGCGCCGTCGGTCAACGCGCTGTTACGGCCGCCAATCCGATCGCGGAGTCGCGGTCGCTGCGCGGACTCACGATCCCTTGCGCAAAAAAACGTAATCCGCGGCGTAGGGCGCGCTGTGGAATGCACCGGCCTTGTCGCAGGCACCGGCATGTACGCCGCCCGCGGTGTTGATCCGCTGCACCGTGGTGACGCCCGAGAGCGCGCCGCTGCCGCGATGCGCCGTCACTTCGAGCTTGAGCCAGGGGATGTCGCTGGCGCTCTTGCCCGGAGCGTTGCCGACGGCCTTGCCGACCACTGCGCTGCCGTCGATGTACTCCCAGCTCGGTCCGGCGTAGTGCCGCCCGACGGTCTTGCCGTCGAGCACCAGCGTCGCGATCGGCTCGCGGAACG
The DNA here is from genome assembly GCA_035690995.1 of Xanthobacteraceae bacterium. Taxonomy (GTDB): domain Bacteria; phylum Pseudomonadota; class Alphaproteobacteria; order Rhizobiales; family Xanthobacteraceae; genus VAZQ01. The sequence continues at coordinate 14,050 of DASSJW010000525.1, read as the reverse complement.
CCCATGCGAGCTTGCCGTCACTGCCGGCCTTGCACTCGTAGATCTGCGCGCCCTCGGCATGGAGCGTGGCGACCACGGTCTCGCCCGGCGCCGCGATCGCAGGCGGCTCTTGCGCCGCTGCCGCGGTTGCGCACGCGACAACGGCGAGCACGGACGGCGTAAGGCTTTTCCAGCACTCTCTCATCCGACACATCTCTCGGGCCTCCTCCCTGGTTCCGACGCCGGCGCCGATGTCCTACGCGACAGCCGGCCCGGCACCGGTCTCAAGTCCCTTTGCGCGACATTCGTCAGGCCATTGCCTTTTTGAGGTTCTCATCGACCTTGTCGAGGAAGCCGGTGGTCGAGAGCCACTTCTGGTCGGCACCCACCAGCAAGGCGAGGTCTTTGGTCATGAAGCCGGACTCGACGGTGTCGACCGTGACCTTCTCCAAGGTCGCCGCGAACTTTGCCAACTCGGCATTGTTGTCGAGCTTGGCGCGGTGCGCGAGCCCGCGCGTCCAGGCATAGATCGAGGCGACGGAATTGGTCGACGTCTGCTCGCCCTTCTGGTGCTGCCGGTAATGCCGCGTCACCGTGCCGTGGGCGGCCTCGGCCTCCACCACCTTGCCGTTGGGCGTCATCAGCACCGAGGTCATCAGCCCAAGCGAGCCGTAGCCTTGCGCCACCGTGTCCGACTGCACGTCGCCGTCGTAATTCTTGCAGGCCCAGACATAGCCGCCCGACCACTTCAGCGCCGCCGCCACCATGTCGTCGATCAGGCGGTGCTCGTAGAAGATCTTCTTCTTCTCGAACGCGGCCTTGAACTCGGTGTCGTAGATCTCCTGGAAGATGTCCTTGAACCGGCCGTCGTAGACCTTGACGATGGTGTTTTTGGTCGAGAGATAAACCGGATAGCCGCGGTTGAGGCCGTAATTGAGCGACGCGCGGGCGAAGTCTCGGATCGAGTCGTCGAGATTGTACATCGCCATGGCCACGCCGCTGCCGGGGAAGCGGAAGACCTCGCGTTCGATCTTGGTGCCGTCGTCGCCCACGAAGGTGAGTGAGAGCTTGCCTTTGCCCGGCACCTTGAAGTCGGTGGCGCGGTACTGGTCGCCATAGGCGTGGCGGCCGATGATGATCGGCTTGGTCCATCCGGGCACGAGCCGCGGCACGTTCTTGCAGATGATCGGCTCGCGGAAAATGACGCCGCCCAGAATGTTGCGGATGGTGCCGTTGGGCGAACGGTACATTTCCTTGAGGCCGAACTCCTTCACCCGCCCTTCGTCGGGCGTGATGGTGGCGCACTTGACGCCGACGCCGACCTTCTTGATCGCCTCCGCTGCTTCAATCGTGATCTGGTCGCGCGTTTCGTCGCGCTTCTGCATGCCGAGGTCATAGTAGAGCAATTCGACATCGAGATAAGGATGGATCAGCTTTTCCTTGATGAGATGCCAAATGATGCGGGTCATCTCGTCGCCGTCCATTTCGACGACCGGATTCTTGACTTTGATCTTCGCCATTGGGGACCTTTGCGAGCGCCTTCAGGCCGAAGAGGCGCTTCGGGAGGGAGAGAAAGACGGCGAGCGCGTCTGACGGCGCCTCGCCCGGCGGGCGTCGCTATAGCACTGGCGCGCCAGGGGTGAAAGCCGCCCGGTCGCAGGCTCTGCCTTTTTCTCGGGCATTCGCGCTATACCGCCCGCAGAGAGGAAGGATGCCCGATACCGACAGCGCAAAACGGACTGACGTCGAGGTGGTGACCGCGGCCGTGGTGGACGGGACGGTCGCCGTTGGCGATGTCGCCGATACCCCGGTCCCGTGGTGGAGCTTCACTAAAACCGTGCTCGCTGCCGCCGCGCTCGTGCTCGTCGATGCCGGACGGCTCACGCTGGATGCGCCGCTTGCCGGCCAGCGCTATACGTTGCGCCAGTTGCTGCAGCATCGTGCGGGCGTGCCGGACTATGGCGCACTCGCTGAGTACCATGACGCGGTGGGCCGCGTCGAACCGCCTTGGCCCGTTGCGGACCTGCTCGCGCGGGTGGACTCGCACGCGCGAGGGGCCGAGCCCGGCACGAGTTGGACGTATTCGAATGTGGGTTATCTGCTCGTCCGCCAACTGATCGAGCATGCCGACGGCAAAGAGATCGGCGAGGCGCTCACGCGCCTGGTGCTCAAGCCGCTCGGCATCGCCAATGCGGGTCTTGCCCGCACGCCGGACGATCTGATGGGGACCCGATGGGGCAACGCCAGGCGCTATCATCCGGGATGGGTCTATCACGGGCTCATGATCGGATCGCCCGCCGCGGCGGCGTTGCTGCTCGATCGATTGCTGCGTGGCGACCTGTTGTCCCCGTCCTCGTTGCGTGCCATGCGGGAGAGCTTCCGCCTCGGCGAACCGATTCCGGGCCGGCCTTGGCAGGCACCGGGCTATGGTCTCGGATTGATGATCGAAACCACCACGCCGCCGCGTTTCATGGGACATACCGGTGGGGGACCGTCGAGCGCCGCCGCCGTCTACCATTTCGCCGCGCCCGGCGCGGTCGTGACAGCGTCGGCTTTCTCGCCCTGCGACGATCCGGGACTGGTCGAGCACCGGGTGGTCGACATCGCGCGCACCATCGCCGCCGGCGATGATGCATGTGCGCTCAGCGGCGCGCAGGACTAAGCCGCCATGCCGGGCGCCGGAACCGAGAAGACCAGGAACTGGATCGAAACGCCTGGGCCGGTCATCGTCCTGGTCGAGCCGCAACTCGGCGAGAACATCGGCGCGGTTGCCCGCGTCATGGCCAATTTCGGACTCGGGCGGCTGCGGCTGGTGAAGCCGCGCGACGGCTGGCCGAATATTCACGCGCAGCGCTCGGCGTCGGGGGCCGACCGCATCCTCGACGATGCGGTGCTGTTCGACGAGCTGGGTGACGCCATTGCCGACTGCACGCTCGTTCTGGCCACGACGGCGCGCGCACACGACCAGGCGAAGCCCGTGCTCGGTCCGGACGATGCGGCCTCCTTCCTGGCGCCGCACGTCGCCGCGGGCGAGAACGTCGCGGTGCTGTTCGGGCGCGAACGCTACGGCCTCGAGAACCACGAGGTGGCGCTCGCCGACCGCATCGTCACCTTCCCGGTCAATCCGGCGTTCGCATCGCTCAACCTTGCCCAGGCGGTCGCGCTCGTCGCCTACGAATGGTTCAAGCTTGCATCCGGCAACAAGCTTCCTTTCACCATGCCGCGGAAATCGGAGCCGGCGGGCAAGGAGCAGATGCAAGCCTTCTTCGCCAATCTCGAACGCCAGCTCGATGCCATCGAATATTTTCGACCGGCGGATAAGCGCGCCACCATGCTGGTCAATCTGCGCAACATCTTCGCGCGCATGCAGCCCACCAAGCAGGACATGCAGACCCTGCACGGGATCGTGGTGGCGCTGACCGAAGGCCGCAAGGGCCCGGCCCGCGGCGGCGTGCTCGACGGCGAGGAGGCAGTCGCCCTGCGCGGACTGCTCGCGGAATATTCCGAAGCGCGCGCACCGGGCGAGCGCGGGCCCGTGCGCGGGCTGGCGCGGCTTCTGCGCCGCAATCCGACCGACGCCGAACGTTTGCTGTGGGAGGCTCTCACCACGGATCGACGCTTCGCGGGGAATGGTTTCAAGCGCCAGGTCCCGGTCGGGATGCACATCACCGATTTCGTCTCATTCCCGCTGCGCGTGGTAATCGACGTCGTGCCCGCGCAGGAGAGCGAGGTCGCAGCCAAGGCGCGCAACGGCAAGCGGGCTTGGCTGGCTGAACGCGGCTACCGCGTGCTCGCCGTCGATGCGAGCATGGTCGAGGCCGATCTGCCGCAGGTGCTTGATCAGTTGGCCCGGGCGGTGCCGACGGGGCAGGCACCGCTAGCCGGGACCGGCAATCGGAAGGCGAAGGCTGACTACTGACCGCCTGGTTTCAGCGCCTTGAGCGCTGCCGCCGCGCCGGCGCGCAGAAAGCCCATGTCACTGCCGACGGCGAGAAAGCGCACCCCGCGCTTGGCGAGCGCGACCGCGCGTTCCGCGGTGTGGCAATAGGCGCCCATGATCTTGCCGGCCTTCTGCGCCGCGGCCACGATGCGATCGAGCTCGCGATCCACCTCGCGCGACATCGGGTCTACATCGGCACCGTTGCTGAGCGCGATCGAGAGGTCCGCAGGACCGAGGAAAAGCGCGTCGATTCCAGGCGTCGCGGCGATGGCCTCGACATTGTCGAGCGCGGTACGCGTTTCGATCATGGCGAAGGTCACGGTGAGGTCGTTGGCTTCGCGCAGGTAGACTTTCTGGTCCGACATATTGGCGAGCGTGGTCGCCCGGTGCGGCCCCCAGCTGCGTTCGCCGATGGGCGGAAACTTGGCGAACGACACGTAGGCAAGCGCATCCGCCTTGGTGTTGATCATCGGAGCGATGATGCCTTCGGCGCCGAAATCAAGCGCGCGGCTCGCGGTCGCGAATTCACCGACCGGGATCCGCACGATCGGGGCCGCGCCGCCCTGGCGCACTTGCGCCACCGCTGCCAGCACCGAGGCGGTGTCCCACAATCCGTGTTGTCCGTCGAGGGTGACCGCGGGAAAGCCTTCGCGGCCAACCAGTTCCGCGACGATGGGAGAAGGCAGGCCGCACCAGCCGCTGTGGACGGTCTCGCCCGCGCGCAGCCGGCGGGCGAGCGAGAAGGCGGGTTGCGTCGTCATGAGGGAAGCGTCCTTTGCTCATCGTCCGCGAAACATATGCCGCGAGGACAGGAGGCGGACGGTCCGGTCATCGCCGGCGGGTTGAACTCATTTCAGCGGCAGCGTGACTGATCGGCCCCGGAACTCGGCTGGGAATTGACCGGAGACGATGATGACGCCGCGCGTAGCGTCGCTATTTGCCGGCCTGGATCTCCAGGACCGCCTTCGCCATCAGTTCACTCATGACGCGGCGAATCTGCTGCTCGGATTCCGTGACGCCCTTGGCGTCGAGATCCTGACGGATCTTGCGGAAAACGTCTTCCTCGCCTGCCTCCTCGAAATCCGCCGCCACGACATCCTTGGCATAGGCGTCGGCTTCGGCCCCGGAGAGTCCGAGCTTGCCTGCTGCCCACAAGCCGAGCAGCCTGTTGCGACGGGCGTTCGCCTTGAACTTGAGTTCTTCGTCGACGGCGAACTTCTTCTCGAAACCTTCCTCGCGTTTGTCGAACGTGGTCATGCCTGCCTCACTGTCTCGGGAGCGGCCGGCCGCTCTCGCCTTCGACACCTGGTCCCCAACCGTTCGGTCGGAACGTATGCTGCATCAAGTCTAGCGTCGATCCTCTGCACACATCCATCCACCGATGGAACTGCATGCGGCCTTGCATAGCGGGCCACCATCGTCAAGGCAACCGACCGGCGAAACGATTCGCCGGCCTTTGGACACGCGCAACAAAACGACTTGACGCGATTGTGCTGCGCAGCGTGATCGGCTAGTTTGGCCATGTGGACGCGTCGCATGTTCAAGCTTTTTGTCGCGCCGCCACGCGCCGCCGCCGCGGACATCACATCAAACCGGAGCCACGGCATCCAGATGGACATCAACAAACCACGGTATACTCCGATGAGCCGCCGTCGCCGCATCTATGAAGGCAAGGCGAAGGTCCTCTATGAAGGACCGGAGCCCGGAACGCTGATCCAGCACTTCAAGGACGACGCGACCGCCTTCAACGCGAAGAAGCACGAGGTCATCGAAGGCAAGGGCGTCCTCAATAACCGGATCTCCGAATACGTCTTCCAGCACCTCAACGACATCGGCGTTCCGACTCATTTCATAAAGCGCCTCAACATGCGCGAGCAGTTGATCCGCGAGGTGGAGATCATTCCACTCGAAGTGGTGGTGCGTAATGTTGCCGCCGGTACGCTGTCGCAGCGGCTCGGCATCGAGGAGGGTACGCAGCTTCCACGCTCGATCATCGAGTTCTACTACAAGAACGACCAACTCGGCGATCCGATGGTGTCGGAGGAGCACATCACGGCGTTCGGCTGGGCGACGCCGCAGGAAATCGACGACATCATGGCGCTCGCCATCCGCGTCAATGATTTCCTCTCCGGCCTGTTTCTCGGGGTCGGCATCCGTCTGGTCGATTTCAAGATGGAAACCGGCCGGCTGTGGGAGAACGATCTCATGCGGATCGTGGTCGCAGACGAGATCTCACCCGATTCCTGCCGGCTCTGGGACATCAAGTCGAGCGAGAAGCTGGACAAGGATCGCTTCCGGCGCGATCTCGGCGGATTGGTGGAGGCTTACACCGAGGTCGCCAAACGCCTCGGCATCATGAGCGAAGGCGAGCGCCCGCAAGGCTCCGGACCGGTCCTCGTGAAGGGCTGACCGCTCCCCCAATACGAAGGGCGATGCGATGCTGCCGCATTGGTCCCGGGCAATATTCAAGGGCGCCGTCACCGGCGCCCTTTGTCTTGCCGCTCTCGGCTCCGCCGCCGGCCAGGATCCCGCTGGCAAGAACTACCCCGCCAAGCCCGTGCGCATCGTGGTTCCCTACGCGGCCGGGGGCGGGACCGACGCGCTGGCGCGATACCTGGCGCAGGGCCTCGAAAGGCGATTGGGCCAGCCCTTCATCATCGAGAATCGTCCGGGGCAGGGGACCGCCACCGGCGGCGCCTACGTGGCGCGCTCCGCGCCCGACGGCTACACGCTGCTGGCGGCAACGAGCTCCACGCTGGCCTTCAACCCGAGCGTCTACAAGAAACTGCCGTACGATCCGCTGGTGGATTTTTCGCCGATCTCGCTCGTCGCCGCGGTGCCGTTCGTGTTGGTGGTGAACCCCTCGTTGCCCGTCGGTTCGGTGTCCGACCTGATCAAGCTCGCCAAGGCGAGGCCGGGCGAGCTCAGTTATGCGTCGGGCGGGATGGGCGCGCCGCATCACATCTATATGGAATTGTTCAAGAGCATGACCGGCACCGACATCAGGCACATTCCATATCGCGGCGGTCCGGCGCTTGGCGATGTCGTAGCCGGCCATGTACCGATCATGTTCGGCGATGTCGGACCGGTGACCGGCCTGGTACGAGAGGGCCGCGTGAAGGCGCTGGGCGTCACCGTCGGCAAACGGGTCGAGACCCTGCCCGACGTGCCGACCCTGCTCGAAGCCGGGCTTCCCGGCTATGAGGCGAATTCCTGGCAAAGCCTGGTGGCGCCGGCGAACGTGCCGTTGCCGATCGTCGCGGCCTTGAACACGGCGCTGACCACATTTCTCGCCGAACCTGCGACCCGCTCGCATTTTCTTCAACTCGGGATGCAGCCGTTGTCGAGCACGCCGCAGGAATTCGCCTCCTATCTGCGCGCCGAGATTGCGAAATGGGCGCCCATCATCAACGCCGCGGGCGCGACCGAGGATTGACGATGGCGCTGCGCTTTGGTTGGGCAATGCGAGGAGACTGACATGCGCAAGGACTTCACGATCGGGCTCGTGGTTCCGTTCGCCACCGATACCGTGCCCGACGAGGGGCTGCGGATGTATCCGGACGTGCGGTTCATTCCGCGTGGGGTCGGCGTGCGATCGCTCACGCCGAGCGGCTATGACGGCGCATGCGAAGCGATTCTCCCCGCGGCCGAATATCTTGCCGGCAAGGGCGTCGACGCGATCATGGTGATCGGCACCTCGCTGACATTTTATCGCGGCGCGGACTTTCACGACCAGCTGACGGAGCGGCTGCGCGCCACGACCGGGCTGCCGGTAAGCACCATGAGCCAGGCGGTGGTGGACGGGCTGCGCAGTTTCGGCGCGCGCCGGATCGTCGTCGCCACCGCCTATGCCGACGACGTCAACGATCGGCTGCAGGCGTTCCTCACCGCGCAAGGCTTCGAGGTGATGGCGCTGCAAGGCTTCGGTCTGTTCGGGTTCGGCGAGCCCGGCAACAAGAGCGAGGCCGACATCATCGCATTGGGGTCGAAGGTGTGTGCGGAGGCGCCCGACGCCCAGGGCCTGCTGATTTCGTGCGGCGGCCTGCGCACGTTGGGGGTGGCGAGGCCGCTCGAGGAACGCCACGGCATTCCGGTCGTCGCCAGCACGCAGGCGGCGTTCTGGGCCGCTCTGCGGCTGGTCGGCGAAAGCGGTCATGTGGCCGGCCGTGGGCGGCTCTTGGAGCAATCGGCAGTCGCCGCTGTGCACTGAAGCGTTTTGCGCTAAAGTTGGGTGCGGTCAGGCGTTCCGCTCCGAATCGGGGGTGAGGTGCCCCCCGCGCTTGTGGTCCGGGCCATGGTCGCCATATCGCAAACGAAGGAATTCTGATGAAGGCTCGCGTGACCGTCACCCTCAAGTCTGGCATCCTCGACCCGCAGGGCAAGGCGATCGAGGGCGCGCTCAAGTCTCTCGGCGTCAATGGCGTGGCGAGCGTGCGCCAGGGCAAGGTCTTCGACATCGAGATCGAGGGCGACAACCGCACGCAGGCCGAGGCCGCGCTCAAGCAGGCGGCGGACAAGCTCTTGGCCAATACGCTGATCGAGAACTACGATGTGAAGCTGATCGGTTGAAGGCCCCGGAATGATGCGCCCCACCATCCTGCTGGTTGCGCTCGGCGTCGCTCTTGCCGGCGACCCGATGACGTTCGGCGGCGGTTGGCCAGCGTCCGCGGCGGAGCCCGCTCGCGCCGCCTGGAGCGAGATCAAATGGCCGTTTCCGCTCGACCAGTGGGGCGTGGGGCGAGCATTCCGCTGCCCGGCTTCCGCCTGCGGCACCGACATCTCCCTTTATGTGCGTCCCAAGCTGGGTTTCTGCAATTGTGCGACGGGGGTGTCGGACGACGCGGAGCTCGACCGGGTGGGTGACCTCGAGCTGCTCAGCGACAAGTTCAAGGGGCTGCGGGACGGGCGCCCGATCGCCGTCGGATGGATGAACGGCCGCAGCCGGGCGTATGAGGTCACGATGCCCCGTGCCGCGCCGCGCACCGCCCTTGCCATCGGCTTCAACGACAAGTGCGACGTGGTGGTCGCGACCGTCGTCGCCGACGACGTGCCGGCGGCCGAGCGCGCCGCTCTGGCGTTCCTCAACGGCGACCTCGTCCGCCGTTGGGTCGAGAAGGAGCTCGGGCTGTAATGAAATCCGCTGTTCTGGTCTTTCCCGGCATCAACCGCGAGCGCGACATGGCGCGCGCGCTCAAGCTCATTTCGGGGCGCGCGCCGGCGATGGTCTGGCACGCCGACACCACATTGCCCGCCGGCACCGATCTCGTCGTGGTGCCCGGAGGCTTTTCCTATGGCGATTATCTGCGTTGCGGCGCGATCGCCGCGCGCGCACCGATCATGGACGCGGTGCGCGCGCATGCCGGGCGCGGCGGGCTGGTCCTCGGCGTCTGCAACGGTTTTCAGATCCTGTGCGAGGCCGGGCTCCTGCCCGGCGTGCTGATGCGCAATGCGGCGCTGAAATTCATCTGCCGCGACGTCTATCTGCGCGTGGAGCGCTCCGACACGCCGTTCACCCGCGGCTACAATGCCGGCCAGGTGATCCGCGTGCCGGTCGCGCACGGCGAGGGCAATTACATCGCCGACACGGAGACGATCGCGCGGCTCGAGGGCGAAGGCAGGGTGCTGTTCCGTTACGCCGCCCCCGACGGCACGCTCGATCCGGCCTGGAACGTCAATGGCGCCACCAACGCCATCGCCGGCGTGCTCAACGATCAACGCAATGTGCTCGGCCTGATGCCCCACCCCGAGAACCATGTGGAGGCGGTGATGGGGCCGACCGACGGCCGCGGCCTGTTCGCGGGGCTCACCGATCACTTCAAACAGGCCGCATAGCTGATCAACGCCGGAGCGCCTGCGCGTGCCTCAATACCGGGCGTCATGCCTGCTTCATTTGCGCGCATGATGCTGTGGAACTCACATTGTGGTGGATTGCCGGCCGCGGCCGGCAATGACATTTAGGCCCTATGGCAAGAACATCCAAAACGCCGCCGCGAGCGACCAAGCAGCCGGCGGCGCGGAAGGCGCCGCCGAGCAGCGCCAAGGGCGCGAAAATCACCCCTGAACTGGTCGCGGCGCACGGCCTCAAGCCGGACGAGTATCAGCGCGTGCTCGATCTCATCGGCCGCGAACCCTCGATCACCGAACTCGGCATTTTCTCGGCGATGTGGAACGAGCATTGCTCGTACAAGTCCTCGAAGATTCATCTCCGCACCCTGCCGACGCAGGCGCCGTGGGTGATCCAGGGCCCGGGCGAAAATGCGGGCGTGATCGATATTGGCGACGGGCTTGCGGTCGTGTTCAAGATGGAGAGCCACAACCATCCGAGCTACATCGAGCCCTATCAGGGCGCGGCCACCGGCGTGGGCGGCATCTTGCGCGACGTCTTCACCATGGGCGCGCGTCCGATCGCCTGCCTCAACGCGCTCTCCTTCGGTGCGCCGGCCCACGCCCGGACACGCCATATCGTCTCGGGGGTGGTCGCCGGCATCGGCGGCTACGGCAATTCCTTCGGTGTGCCGACCGTCGGCGGCTCGGTGCGTTTTCACACCCGCTACGACGGCAACTGCCTGGTGAACGCGATGGCGGTGGGCCTCGCGCCGAGCGACAAGATTTTTTATGCCGCGGCTTCCGGCGTCGGCATGCCCATCGTCTATCTCGGCTCCAAGACCGGTCGCGACGGCATCCACGGTGCCACCATGGCGTCGGCCGAGTTCGGCGAGGGCACCGAGGAAAAGCGTCCGACCGTGCAGGTCGGCGATCCGTTTGCCGAAAAACTCCTGCTCGAGGCCTGCCTCGAAATCATGGCGAATGACTGCGTCATCGCCATTCAGGACATGGGGGCGGCGGGGCTCACCTGCTCGGCGGTCGAGATGGGCGCGAAGGGCGATCTCGGCGTGACGCTCGATCTTGACCGCGTGCCTTGCCGCGAGACCGGAATGAGCGCCTACGAGATGATGCTCTCGGAAAGCCAGGAGCGCATGCTCATGGTGCTCAAGCCGGAGAAGGAACAGGAGGCAGAGGCGATCTTCCGAAAATGGGGCCTCGACTTTGCCGTGGTCGGCGAAACCACGCCGACCAAGCGCTTCATCGTGCGTCACCGCGGCGAGGTCGTGGCCGACCTGCCGATCAAGGAGCTCGGCGACGAGGCGCCGGTCTACGACCGCCCGCATGCGGACACGCCGAAGCCGGCGATGCTAAAGGCCGCCGACGTGGCGCCGCCGATGGCGACGGCGGACGCCTTGCTGCGGCTGATCGGCTCTCCCGATCTCTGCTCCAAGCGTTGGGTCTGGGAGCAGTACGATCATGTCATCCTCGGCAACACCGTGCAGCGGCCGGGCGGCGACGCCGCGGTGGTTCGCGTTGTGGAGGGCCCCAAGGCGCTCGCGCTGACGTGCGACGTGACCCCGCGGTACTGCGAGGCCGATCCGTTCGAAGGCGGCAAGCAGGCAGTGGCGGAGGCCTGGCGCAATCTCGTGGCCGTGGGGGCGCGTCCGCTGGCCGTCACCGACAATCTCAATTTCGGCAATCCGGAACGGCCGGAGATCATGGGGCAGCTGGTGGGTGCGATTCGCGGGATCGCCGAGGCCTGCAAGCAGCTCGAATTCCCGGTCGTGTCGGGCAATGTCTCGCTCTACAACGAGACCAATGGCCGCGCGATCCTGCCCACACCTACCATCGGCGGGGTGGGCCTGATCGAGGATTTCACCAAGGCGGCGACGCTCGCCTTCAAGGCCGCGGACGAAGCCATTTTGCTCATCGGCGAGACCAAAGGCTGGCTTGGACAGTCGCTCTACCTGCGCGAGATCTGCGAGCGCGAAGACGGCGCGCCGCCGCCGGTCGACCTGGCGGCTGAGCGCGCGGCCGGCGATCTCGTCCGCGCGCTCATTGCCGAAGGCATCGCCACGGCGGTCCATGATGTCTCCGACGGCGGCCTCCTCGTCGCCGTTGCCGAGATGGCGATGGCGTCAGGCATCGGCGCTGAGCTCGATCGCGCACCGCTCGCCGCGCACGCTTTCTGGTTCGGCGAAGATCAGGGGCGCTACGTCGTCACGGTTGACGCCGGCGTCGCCGAGAAGGTGATGATGCGCGCCCGCGCCGCCGGCATATCCGCGCGGCAGATCGGCCTCACCGGCGGCGATGCATTGACGCTGCAGGACGAGCGCCCCATTCTGGTCGCAAAGCTGCGCGAGCGCTTCGAGGGCTGGTTGCCCCGCTACATGGCAGGCGGTCCGGCCTGATGCGTTGAGTGGCTTTCGACGCGGGCGCCAACGACGCCACGCCAAAGTCCTTGCGTTAGTGGCGTTTGTACGCCGAACCGGGCCGACCTCGCCTGAGACGCATGGGAGATTGCTATGGCAATGGACGCGAGCGAGATCGAGCGGCTGATCAGGGCGCGTATCCCGGATGCCCAGGTAACGATTCGCGACCTGGCGGGGGACGGCGACCACTACGCCGCGACGGTGCTGGCCGAATCGTTCCGCGGCAAGTCGCGGGTGCAGCAACACCAGATCGTGTACGAGGCGCTCAAGGGGGAAATGGGCGGCAAACTGCACGCACTCGCCCTGCAGACCGGCACGCCCGAGCATTGACGCCCCGGCGTCAATGGCGGCCGTTTCCGCATCGGTGAAAAAGTGACCAGACGGAGGCCCTAGGCCCTTGGGCTCGGGCGGGTGCTACGCTACATATAGCCCGAATTGACGGGAGCGCCGCAGGCGCGCTCCGCCGACACACGAGGGTTCCAATGGCCATCGAGCAATTCATCGACAACGAGCTCAAGGGCAACGACGTGGTGCTGTTCATGAAAGGCACTCCGCAGTTCCCGATGTGCGGGTTTTCCGGACAGGTGGTGCAGATCCTCGATCACCTCGGCGTGACCTATAAAGGCCTGAACGTGCTCGATTCGGACGATCTGCGCCAAGGCATCAAGTCCTATTCGAACTGGCCGACCATCCCACAGCTTTACGTCAAGGGTGAATTCGTCGGCGGCTGCGACATCATTCGCGAAATGTTTCAGGCCGGGGAATTGCAGGGCCTGTTGAAGGAAAAGGGCGTGACCGTGAAGGAGAGCGCCTCGGCCTGATTGGCCTCTTGGCGGCCGCGGCTCCGTTGCATGGGCGTCACGCCGCCAGCCGCGCCGCCCGCGCTCAAGGACCTTTCCACCCATTTCGCCTTTGGGCGGAATTGGGCAAGCTATTCCACCATCATCGACGATGCGCGCGTTGCGCAGGCCGAGGACGGGCTCGCGCGTCTCCTCGGTAAGGAGGGGCTGGCCGGCAAAACCTTTCTCGACATCGGCTGCGGCTCAGGCTTGCATGCGGTTGCCGCGGCGCGGCTCGGTGCTGCACGCATCATGGCAGTCGATCTCGATCCCGTCGCCGTGGAGACCGCGCGGGCAGTGCTGCAGCAGCATGCGCCGCACACTCCCGCCGATGTTCGCCAGGTCAGCGTGTTCGAGCTCTCGCCGGAGACGTCAGGAACTTTCGATATCGTCTATTCCTGGGGTGTGCTGCACCATACCGGTGCGATGCACGAGGCGCTGCAGCGCGCGGCACAGATGGTGTCGCCCGGAGGCCACTTTGCGTTTGCGCTTTATCACCGCACCCGCATGTGCGGATTCTGGCGGCGCGAGAAGCGCTGGTACGCCGCGGCGTCACCGCGGGCGCAGCGCACGGCGCGCGCGATCTATACCGCGTTGATGCGGCTGCGGTTCGCTCTGACCGGCGGCGACTTTCGCGCTCACGTCGCGAACTATCAGAGCCAGCGCGGCATGGAGTTCGGCCACGACGTGCACGACTGGATGGGCGGATACCCCTACGAGTCGATCTCGGCGCCGGAGGTCGAGACCCTCATGCGGCGCATCGGTCTTGCGCATGTGCGCAGCTTCACCAGCCCGCTGACCATCGGCTTGTTCGGCTCCGGCTGCGACGAATACGTGTATCGCAGGTAGCCTGACCGACGCGTCCCGGGTGTTAGCCGCCAGGCGGCAGCGAAGCGGACGGCCTGCTAATTGCAGGCGATTTGTCCCGCCGCGATTTTGCAGGCGAACAGCTTCGCGCTGCTGGTATCGCGGAAGGTGGCGGCCCAGCCGTTGCCGCCCGCCGCGGGTTCGAGCATCGCGAAGCCGAAGCGGTG
>DASSJW010000524.1:0-9082 GCA_035690995.1 Xanthobacteraceae bacterium | reverse complement strand
GATTCGCTTTCGCCTTTCCAGGTACCGACAAGGTTGGGGATGGTGGACTCCGCCAGCGCTGGCGTGGCGGAAAGCACGGCAAACGTGACGACCCAGGCAAGCTTCGACATGACGACCCTCCTCCAGGCGGCGCTCTGTCGCCGCCTTATTGAAGGAGGACAGTATCGGGCGCAGGCGCTGCAGACAAGATTCGCGCCGCCCGGCAATGGCCCGGTCGAGCCCGCCGCCCGCGTTTAGTGCGACTTGGTCGTCGCGGCATCCTGTTCACCACTTTCTGTACAATCCCCATACCGCGATCAAGGCGGTGATGGTCGCGAGCAGAAACAACCACGAAAGAAGCCCGCCCTGCACGTTCCAGTGCAGCAGCCGGGCGAGATCGTAGAGCACGTAGGCGGCGAACGTGAAGGCAAGGCCGTAGATATGCGGCTTGCCCCTGCGTGCCGCCAGGGCAGCCAGGATCGCAACCGCGGCCTCGAGCGCAATCGAGACGATCAGCATCGCAATGTCGCTCCATTGAACAGCGTTCATATATTTCAGAAAGTCCGGCGGCAGGCGAGCCACCTGCGCGGATCGATATCGAATTCCGCGGCGGGCGCCGCAATGCGGCTCACTTGGCAGCATTGCGGATCGCCTCTATCTTCCATGCCCATCAGTGGAGAGGCGAAAATGCTCAAGTCGGTGGCGGCGTTCGCGTTGGTCTTGTTGATGGGCGCACCTGTTTTCGCCGACGGAATGGATGTTTCGCGCCCTCGCTACCGTTACCACCAGCTTTATCTGCCGCCGGAGCGGCATGTGATCGAGGTCGTGCGGCCGCCCTACAGCGCCAACTTCATCATCAACGGCGCGCGCTTCGTCGGCAGGACGCCGGCGTGCTGGAGCTGGGCCGCGGGCGAACGGATCAAGCTGCTGGCGGGGAATTGGAACGCACGTTGCGACTACGCAGTCTTTTACAACTTCTATCGGCGCAGCACGTGCGAGATGTGGTGCGGCGGCAGCCGTTGGTGACGAGCAGAGCATTTTCCGGAAAAGTGGACGTCTGGTTTTCCGCAGAAAATGCGACCACGCAGAGGAATCCAGAGCGCGTCTCAGCAAACGACCGAGCCACGTAACCGGAACGCGCTCTGGCGGTTAGCGCGCGGGCGGATAGGCGTGGCGGCGCCCGTTGAAGTCCTCCACGGCGTAGCGCGCCGCCCCGTTGCTCCCGCCGACGCGCGTGAGATAATTCGGTCCGATCGGCGACTTGCCGTGGCCGCCGGGGATATCGAGCACGTAAGCCGGCTGGCAGAGGCCGGAGAGCCGGCCGTGCAGCGCGCGCATCAGCGCCTGGCCGTCCTCGATCCCGGTGCGCCAATGCGCCGTGCCGGGCGCGAGGTCGCCGTGGTGGAGATAGTAGGGCTTGATCCGGCACTCGACCAAAGCGCGCATGAGTTCGCCGAGCACCGCTGCCTCGTCGTTGAGGCCGCGCAGCAGCACGGTCTGGCTCAGCATGGGAATGCCGGCATCGATCAGGCGCGCACAGGCCGCGCGCGCCTCGCGGGTCAGTTCGCGCGCATGGTTGGCGTGCAGCACGACGTAAGTCGCCTTGCCCCGAGCCCGCAGCGAACGCACCAGCGCGGGCGTGATGCGTCCGGGCGCGACCACGGGAATGCGCGTGTGCACGCGGATGATCTTGACGTGCTCGATCGCGCCGAGCGCATTGACGATCGGCGCGAGGCGACGCGCCGACAGCACGAGCGGATCACCACCGGTGAGGATCACTTCCCAGATGTCGTCATGGGCACGGATATAGTCGAGCGCGGCGGCGAGCTGCTCGCCCGAGAGCGCACGGCCATGCCCCACCACCTCGCGGCGAAAGCAAAAGCGGCAATAGACCGCGCAGACATGGACAGGCTTGAGCAGTACGCGGTCGGGATAGCGGTGCACGATGCCCTCGACCGGGCTATGGGCGTCGTCGCCGATGGGATCGGCCATCTCCTCCGGGCCGACCTCGAGCTCGGCCGGATCCGGAACGAACTGGCGCGCGATCGGGTCGCGCGGGTCGGCAGGATCGATCAGGCCGGCGACGTCAGCTGTCAGCGCCAGGGCATAGCGCGCGGCGACCGCTTCGATCCCGGCACGGTGCTCGCGCGGAACGAGACCGGCTGCGACCAGATCGTCGGAGCGGCGCAACGCCTTGCGGGATGATCTCATGGCGAAGTCCTGTCGGCAGGGAACAGAAGCCTCGCGGCCGTCGATGGGAGCAAGGCGTTCGGCCTGATGGTGCGCCGCCGCCGAAATGTCAATCCGCGCCCGGAAACCGCGCTTGCGCGCGGCTGAGCTTGCAACCCTCACCCTCGCCGCGCGCCGGTCCGCTCCGCTTGCGGCCCACCGGAATTCGGTGTTGGTATGCGCCGCGCAATTGAGGGAGCGAGGACAAGATGAAGAACTATCTCGACGGGGGCGAGGCGATCCTCGAGGCATTCCGCAAGCTCAAGATCGATTACATCATGTCCTCACCGGGCTCGGAGTGGTCGCCGCTCTGGGAAGCGCTGGCGCGC
Source organism: Xanthobacteraceae bacterium (assembly GCA_035690995.1). Taxonomy (GTDB): domain Bacteria; phylum Pseudomonadota; class Alphaproteobacteria; order Rhizobiales; family Xanthobacteraceae; genus VAZQ01. Next base: position 6,545 of record DASSJW010000524.1, on the reverse strand, counting down.
CAGAAGCTCGACAACAAGGCCGGGCCGACCTTCGTTGAATCCTGGCACGAGACGCTCGCCGTCAATATGGCCACCGGTTACACGCTGATCACCGGGCGCCCGCAGGCGGTCCTGCTGCACGCCGGCGTCGGCATGCTGCAAGGAAGCATGGGCGTCCACGGCGCGCTGCAAAACGAAGTGCCGATGGTCGTCATGTCGGGCGAATCCCAGACTCTCGGTGAGGATCCCGACCTCGATATCGAGCAGCAGTGGTATGGCGGCCTCACGGTGGGCGGGATCGAGCGTTTCGTGGAGCCGGTGGCGAAATGGGCGCGAGCCGTCACCAGCCCGCACACGCTCTATGAGAGCGTTGTCCGCGCGGGCGAAATGGCGCAGCGCGTTCCCAAGGGGCCGATCTACCTGAACGTCGCGCTGGAGCACATGCTGCACGACTGGACGCCTCCGGCGGCGATGCGCGAGGTGCCGCCCGCACCGACGGTGCAGCCGCGGCAAGAGGATGTCGCGAAGGTCACCGAGCTTTTGCTCAACGCCAAGAACCCGGTCATCGTGGCCGAGACCGCCGGGCGTGACCCCAAGGCGTTCTCCGCCCTGGTGGAGCTCGCCGACCTCCTTGCCATCCCGGTGATCAACGGACGCGCCAACGCCTACGCGAACTTCCCGACCGACCATCCGCTCTATCTCGGCATGGGCAATTACAAGGCGCTGGATGACGCCGATCTCGTCCTGCTCGTGGGCGGGCGCGCGCCCTGGTATCCGGCGCGGCGGCGGCCGACCAGCGGCAAGATCGTCGCCATCAATGACAATCCGCTCAAGGGCCACATGGTCTATCAGGCCCTGCATGCCGACATGTATCTCGAAGGCGATACCGCAGAGGCCCTCAAGCTCATCAGCGCGGCGGCGAAGGCGGCGAAGATCGACAGCGCGGCGGTGAACGCGCGCCGGCAACGCTGGACGCGCGAGCACGAGAGCTACGTGGCGGGCCTGCGCGCCGAGCGCGAAAAGGCCCAGAATGGAAGCGGGATCCATCCGCTCTCGCTCCTGGGGGCGCTCGGCGAGGTGATGCCCGCCGACACGATCTATATGGACGAGACCATCACGCACTCCCCTCTCCTGCGTCAGCACCTGCCGCAGACCATGGCGCAAAGTTTCTTCCGCGGGTCAGGCGGACTCGGCCAGGGGATCGGCACCGCGCTCGGCATCAAGCTCGCCGCGCCCAAGCGACCGGTGGCGCTGCTCATCGGCGACGGCTCTTTTCTCTATAACCCCATCATCCAGGCGCTCGGCGCCTCCAAGCGCCACGCGCTGCCGATCATGATCATCATCCTCAACAACAAGAAATACGAGGCGATGCGCAAGGGCCACGTCCACCATTATCCCGACGGCGCATCCGCCACCAAGGACCTGCACTACGGCGTGACGATCGACGGGCCCGACTACGAGCAGCTTGGGAGCCATTTCGGCTTCCACGGCGCGCGCGTCGAAACGTTGGCCGAGCTCAGGGGCGCCCTGCAGGCCGGGCTGGCCGCCACCAAAGCCGGCAAGACCGCGATCCTCAACGTCCACGTCAACCGCTGAGGCGGCGGTCGCCAGCGGTTCCAAGCGCTGTCAATCGCTCGCGCGGATGCCGGCCTCTTTGATCAGCTTCGCCCATTGCGGAATCTCGGCCTTGATGACGGCGGAGAATTCGGCCGGCGAATTGGCAATCACCTCCGAGCCCAGCTCGGCGAAACGTTTGCGCACGTCGGGCAGCGCCAGAATCCGCACCGTTTCGCGGTGAAGCTTGTCGATGATCGCCGGCGGCGTGCCCGCCGGCGCCACCAGGCCGAACGACGCCGTCGCGTCGAAGCCGGGAAAGCCTGACTCCGCGAGCGTCGGGAGATCGGGCGTCGCCGCCATGCGCTTGAGCGAGGTCACGGCGAGCGCGCGCAGCTTGCCGTCCTGCACCTGCGGCAGCACCGCGGTGACGTTGCCGAAGAACATGGTGATGCGGCCGCCGAGCAGATCGGTGATGACGGGCGCCGCGCCGCGATAAGGCACGTGGCGGATGTCGACGTGAGCCATCGACTTGAACAACTCGCCGGCGAGGTGTTGCGAGGTCCCGACGCCGGCGGAGCCGTATGTCAGTTGGCCCGGCTGCGCACGCGCCAGCGCAACGAGCTCCGCCACGCTCTTCGCCGGCACCTCGTTGTTGAGGGCGAGGATGTTTGGCGTGAACACCGCCTGCGTGATCGGGATGACGTCCTTCACCGTGTCGAACGGCATCTTGTCGTAGAGGCTCGGATTGATCGTGAGCTGCGCGAGTGACGCCAGCAACAGCGTGTAGCCGTCGGGCGCTGCCTTGGCGACGCGATCACCCGCAATGTTGGCGCCGGCGCCGGTGACGTTCTCGATCACCACCGATTGGCCCCAGGCTTCCGTCAGCTTGTCTCCGATCACCCGCGCAATGAGATCCGCGGGACCGGCGGGCGCAAAGCCGACGATCATCCGTATCGGCTTGTTGGGATAGTTCGATTGTGCAATCGCTTCGCCTGCCGTCGCAACGAGCGGCAGCGCGGCAAGCAGGGCGGCAATGACATGCATCGTTAGTCCCCGGTTCGCCTCACCGCCTGAATGATAACAGCGCGGCCTGCCGCTCGATAGGAGCACACGCGTGACGCACGCCCGGGGCGCGGAGGCACGGTTCAATCGCTCGTATATCCGATCGCGCGAGTCATCTTGCCCCAGCTCGCCACCTCGCGCTTGAAGTAGTCGGCCGCCTCGGCCTCGGGCTTGATCATCACGTCGAAGCCGATGGTCTTGAGCTTTTGCTGCGCCTCCGGCTCCTTCATGATCGCGTTGATCTCCGCGTTAAGCTTCGCAACCACCGCATCGGGTGTCTTGGCCGGCGCAAAGAAGCCTACCCAGGACCCTGAATAGACGTCGGGGAATCCCATCTCGCCGTATGTGGGTACGTTCGGCACCGCTGCATTGCGGGTCGCGCTCGCGAGACCGATCCCGCGCAGCAGTCCTTGCGTGATGGGCGGCACGACCGTCGGCAGGGTGAGCACGATCGCATCGACATGATTGCCGATTGCCGAGGTCACCGCCGGCCCGCCGCCGGTGAACGGCACGTGCACCGCCTGCACTCTCGCCACTTCGCGGAAGAAATATTCCGCGCCGATATGCGGACCGGTGCCAACGCCGGCGCTGCCATAAGTGAACCCCTTGGTCTTGCCGTTCTGAATGAACTCGCGCAGATCCTTCGCCGGATTGCTGGGATGGACCGCAAGCACATCCGGACTGAACGCCACGATCGCTACGGTGCGCAGGTCGTCGACCGAGAAGCCCTTGTTCTTCGTCGCGGTCTCGTTGACCGCCAGCCCGGTGGTGGTCGCAAGAATCGTGTAGCCGTCGGGTGCCGCGCCGCTGACGGACTTCGCCGCCAGATTGCCGCCGGCCCCGCCGCGATTTTCAACCACCACCGTGTGCCCCAGCCGCTCCGTCAGCTTCTGTCCCACCAGGCGTGCCACAACATCGGCAATGCCACCGGCCGCGAAGCCGACTTGGAAGGTGATGTTCTGCGTCGGGTAGGTCTGCGCGGAGGCCGGACCCGCGAGCCCGGCAAGGACGAGAGTCGCCAGTGGGAAGATGCAGCACCTGGCATGAGAACGGGGCATGCAATGTCCTTTCGCGGGTTTCACTCTCACCTGCCGGGCCGGCCGGCGAACTCATAACGCCTGCATGATCGCCTGAACCTGCGGCCACGTCTCTGCGCCACGGCGCTGCATGAGGCCAAGGTAGTCGGCATTCTCCCATTTCACGATGGCATCATGAAAGCTCGGACGCGCCTTGCAGCGGCGATACCAGTCTGCGACCCGATGTCGCTCTCCGATCATTTCCAGGATGTTGAGGTGTTCGAGACGGGCGAGATACGGCGTGAACGCAACGTCCGCCAGCGTGTAATCGTCGCCGGCGAGCCAGCGGTGCGCCGCAAGCGCTTCCTCCATCTCGTCGAGCAACAGGACCATGCGCTCGACCGCGATGATGAAGTGCTTCGATTGCGCTCCCTTCTCCACCACGTCGCGCCGGCGCTCGCGCTTGAAGACATTGGGGATTTGCTCGAGCATCTGCTTTCCGAGCTCGCCGCGTTCGAGATATTGATGCCGAAAGGCGATGCCGAAGCTCAGGATCGCGGCCGACGCGTCGTGAACATCCTCGTCGAGCTGTTTGGTCCACAAGCGCATCCTGGCGCGACCATAGGCGTCCGACGGCGCCAGTGCCGGATCGGGATAGCGCTCATCGAGATATTCGAGGATGACATTCGATTCGGGGATGACCTTCTCGCCATCGATGAGAGTCGGCACCACCGCCCGGCGGTTGAGCTTGAGATACCAATCCTGCTGGTGCTCCGCCGCGCGCAGCACCAGGTGACGGCTTTCCCATTCGAGCGCCTTCTCGGCGAGAGCTACCCTCACCTTCTGCGCGCAAAGCGACATGTCGTTGTGATAGAGCGCCAGCATCGTTTCCTTCCCGTTGATTTGCAGCATCAGTTCTCGGACATCGGCGTCCACAGCACCTGGTCGATGTGGGTGGCCCCGGTCGCCAGCATCACCAGCCGATCGAAGCCGAGCGCTATTCCACTCGCCGGCGGCATTGCCGCAACGGCGTCGAGAAACTCCTCGTCGATCGGATAGCGCTCGCCGTAGATGCGTTCCTTCTCCGCCATTTGCTGTTCGAGCCGCGTGCGCTGCTCGCCGGCATCGGTAAGCTCGCCGAAGCCGTTCGCAAGTTCGATTCCACAGGCATAAAGCTCGAACCGTTCTGCAAGCCGTGGATCGGAGAGGCTCGGCTTGGCGAGCGGGGACTGGACGGAGGGATATTCGTAGAGGATCGTCGCCCGCTCGAGCCCGAGGCGAGGTTCGATCTTCTCGACCAATACGCGGCTGAAAATGTCGCCCCAGTTATCGTCGGCGGCGGTGCGGACGCCTGCGGCGGCCGCCGCGGCGGCGAAACGCACCGCAGGTTCCGGCGGCAGGACCGCCATGAGATCGATCCCGGCGTAGCGCGTGAACGCCTCCGCGACCGCCAGCCGCTTGGGCGCGGCGAAGGGATCGATCACCCGGTCCCGGAACGAGAATCGGGTCGCCCCGGCCGCCTCGGCAGCAAGCGCGAGAATGGCCCCGCAGTCGTCCATCAGCGCCTCGTAAGGCTCGTTGGCGCGGTACCACTCGACGAGGGTGAATTCGGGATGATGCAGCACGCCGCGCTCGCGGTTGCGGAACGAGCGGGCGAACTCCACGATCCGGCGCTCTCCTGCCGCCAGCAGCTTCTTACAGGCAAATTCGGGCGATGTACGCAGGTAGAGCCGCTCGCGGGTGCCCGCCGGCGACACGAGTTCGCTGGTGAAGGCATGAAGGTGGGCCTCATTTCCGGGCGACGGCACCAGCGCCGAGGTCTCGACCTCGACGAAATCACGGGTGGCGAAGAACCTGCGCAGGGCCATGGCGATGCGCATGCGCCCCAAAAGGAACGGCCGCCGGTCGGCGTGACGGGCCCAAAAGGGCGACGGCATGGGGTGGCGCTCCTTGACCGGCCGTTCAGGCGCTGCGGAAGGCGCGAAAATCGCTGGCGAATGGTCGCAAGATCAGTATGGTGCGGCCCGACATTTGGGCCGCACCGGCATCAGCCGCGGTCGCCGACAATCGAGGAAAATTCACCGTGAAAGTCATCGCCAGTTCGCTCCGCAAAGGCAATATCGTCGATCTCGACGGCAAGCTCTACGTCGTTCTCAATGCCGAAAGCTTCCACCCCGGCAAGGGCACGCCCACCACCCAGATCGACATGCGTCGGATCAGCGACGGCGTAAAGGTGGCGCAGCGCTACAAGACGACCGAGCAGGTCGAGCGCGCCCATGTGGAAGACCGCGAGCATCAGTTTCTTTATCAAGACGGCGACGGCTTCCATTTCATGAACATGGAGAACTACGACCAGGTCACGCTGCCGGCCGACATCATCGGGGACCAGGCGGCCTATCTCCAGCCGGAGATGAAGGTCATGCTGGCGGTGCACGAGGGCGTGCCGGTCTCGATCCAACTGCCGCAGAAGGCGACGCTGGAAGTGGTGGAGACCGAGCCCACGGTCAAAGGGCAGACCGCCTCCTCCTCCTACAAGCCCGCGCTGCTGTCGAACGGCGTGCGCACCATGGTCCCGCCCTTCGTCGGCACCGGCACCAAGATCGTGGTGATGACGGCGGACGGCTCCTACGTCGAGCGCGCCAAGGACTGATTGCTGATCAACCAAGTGCCGCGACCGAATTGCAACACTGCGGAACCTTTTTGTTAGGCTCCTTGGCAGGAATCACTCTCGCAGCAATACTCCCATCCTAACCCGGACGTCGCGACGACCGCTCCGGCGAGGTGTGGGGCGTCATGTTGCGCGGATTCGGACTAGCGGGCCTCGCGCTCGCCGCGAGCATCGTTGCCGCGGGCGCGCAAGAAATGAAGAGCCCACGCATTTCATCGACGCAAGTCGATTGGGACGCGGCTGCCCTTGAACTCACGTCCATC
>DASSJW010000523.1:0-11351 GCA_035690995.1 Xanthobacteraceae bacterium | reverse complement strand
TGCGGAGTACTGCCGCATTCCGCAGGACTTTGTCATCCCGCTGGATCCTCGCCTTTCCTTTGTGGAAGCTGCCACCATCCCGGCGAACTACGGCACGGTCTATCGCATGCTGTTCACCAACGGCGGCATGCAGCCCAACGATCTTGTCCTTGTGCTGGGCGCGAGCGGCGGTGTCGGCACCGCGACGGTGCAGGTGGTGAAGGCATACGGCGGCCGAGTTATCGCCTGTGCGGGCTCCGATGAGAAATGCGCAAAGCTCAAGGACCTGGGTGCCGACCACACCATCAACTACAGCACACAGGATTTCTCGCGCGAAGCGTGGCGGTTGAGTGGCAAGAAGGGCGTGGACGTGTGCGTCAATTTCACCGGCGGCGACACGTGGAACCCGTCAATCCGCACGCTGAAGCTGCACGGCAAGTTGCTGACCTGTGGCGCGACGGCCGGTTTCGACGCACGGACCGACATTCGCTATATCTGGCAGCGCGAAGTAAAGATTTGCGGCTCGAACGGCTACACCAAGGAGGACGTTCGGCGGGGAATGATCGATATGGCGGACGGAAAAATCAAGAAGCCCGAGGTCCGCACGTTCCCTCTCGCCAAGCTTGGCGATGCCGAGGCGCTCATGGAAGCGCGGGACTTCTTTGGGAAAATTGTTATGATCCCGTGACCAAAGTGGGAGATTGCGGGTCAAGCCGCGCCCTTGCCTTTGGTGTGCATCAGCCACCACTATGTTGGCTGGGGGCGTAGATGGCCGGCAATCCGACTATTCGCGACGTCGCGCTCGCTGCGAATGTTGCCATCGGGACTGTGTCTCGTGTCCTCAACGGCCATAAGTCCGTCAGCGACGGCGTCCGCCGCCGTGTTTTGAAGGCGATCAAGAAGCTGAAATACGAACCGGATCGCGTCGCGCAAAGCATGCGGCTGGGCGTAACGCGGACTGTGGCGCTCGCGGTGCGCGACATTTCAATTCCCGGGTTCGGCGCGATCGTCAACGCTGCTGAAGAAGTGCTGCGGAGCAGCGGCTATACGTTGCTGCTGGCCATTACCGACGAGCGCAAGGAGCGCGAGCTCGATCTGTTGCGGATCTTCCAGCAGCGCCGGGTCGATGCCGTGATCATGACGACGAGCAGCGAAGACGATGCGTATCTGTCAAAGCAGATCAAGCAGCTTGATGTGCCCATCGTCCTGCTTGATCGCGAGAATCCGCCGGAACTCGATGCGGTCACCCTCGACCATCGTCGCGGAATCCGGGCGGCTACCGAACACCTTCACGGTCTCGGCCATACGCGGATTGCGCTTTTGACGGGTAAGCCGTCGACCTGGCCGGCACGCGAGCGTATTGCCGGGTTCAAGGAGGCATACGCCCGACTGGGAAAACAGGCGAACCAAAGCATCATTCGAACGGGCAGTTTCTCGGCGGAGTTTGGGTTTCGGGAGGCGTCGTCGTTGCTATCGTCGCCGACGCGTCCCACGGCCATCATTGCTGGAGGGATGGCGATGCTGTCGGGCGTGCTCCAGGCGGTTCGCGCCCGGGGGCTGGTCATTCCAAACGATATCTCCGTGATCGCCGGCGCAGACAGCGACCTTGCGGCGCTGACGACCCCCTCGGTCACCGCAGTGCGCTGGAGCGGCACCGATGAAGGACGCATGGCTGTTCAGTTGCTGCTGAACCGTCTCAGCGGAAACCGGAAGGGACCGGTTCAACGCGTGATGCTGTCGACCGAGCTCATTCCCCGCGAATCCTGCGCGCCGCCGTCAACTGCACATTGACCAGAAGCGGCACTGCAGCGGCTCGCTGCGCCGGCTCTGGAAACGTTTCATTGACACGCCGGTGTGGTCTGTTGTTGTTTATTGCAACAGCAACTCGATCAAGGGCGCGCCGATGCCGGTCGTAGGAAAAAAGCAGCTTCGATCCTGGATGTTCGTTCCGGGCAATCGGGACAGGTTCATTCAAAAGGCGAAAACGTCGAGCGCTGACGCAATCCTTCTCGACATCGAAGACGGCGTGCTGCCGGCGGAAAAGCCAGATGCGCGGCGCATGATAGCCGCTGCTCTATCGCAACAGGATGCTGGCCCACGCCGGTACGTGCGTGTCAATGCGCTTTCGACCCCGTGGTTCCGACCTGACCTCGAAGCCGTTATCGTCCCAGGCATCGAAGGCATTTGTCTTACCAAGGTGGTGAAACCTCAGGATATCCTGGAGACTGCCTCGCTCATCGAGGGCTTGGAAAAAAAGCGCGGGCTTGAGATAGGCAAGGTCCGCATCCTGGCGGCCATCGAGAGCGCGCGTGGCCTGATGAATTCGCTGGCGATTGCCGACGCGCATCCCCGCGTGGTCGGTCTGATGTTCGGTGCGGAGGACTACGCGCTCGACCTCGGCCTCGGTGCGCGCCGTGAAAAGGAAGCGGCCGAATTGCTGTTTGCCCGTTCCCATGTCGTCAACGCCGCGGCGGCCGCCAACGTTCTCAGCATTGATGGCGTGTTTCCCAATCTGGACGATCCTGAAGGTTTGGTCGCGGATGTCCGGCAGGCGCGGCGCCTCGGCTTTACATCGAAGTCGACATTCAATCCGCGGCAGATCGATGTCATCAACCAGGTGTTCTCGCCGCAGCCGGACGAGATAGAATATGCGCGCAAGATAGCTGCGGGTTTTCGCGCAGCAGAGGCGAGGGGCGACGCTTCAGTCGCGGTCGGCGGACAGCTCGTTGATCGGCCGATCGTTCTACGGGCCTTGAGAATTCTGGAAGTCATCGGAGAGTAGGAGGGGCTCGATGGGTACCGTTAAGGAAGGATGGGTCGGACGCTTTTTCGAGGACTTCAACGTCGGGGACGTTTATCGCTCCCGGCTCGGCCGCACCATTACCGAGGCAGACAATATCCAGTTCACGCTGCTGACGAACAACACAAACCAGATTCACTTCAACACGCATTACGCCAGCCGGACCGAGTTCAAGCGGCCGCTGGTCAACAGCGCGATGACGCTTTCGGTGATTGCCGGGTTGGGTGTGGCGGATATCAGTGAGAACGGATTCGCGCTTGGTTGGGACTACATCAAGCTGCCCAATCCGGTTTTCCCGGGCGATACGCTTTATTCCGAGTCCGAGGTCATCAGTGTGCGCGAGTCAAAGTCTCGGCCGGAACAGGGCGTCGTGAAAGTCCGTACCCGAGGCGTGAACCAGGATGGGGTGATCGTCATCGAGTACGAGCGGTCGGTGATGGTGTGGAAAAAGGGTCGCGCGCCGCTCAAGGCGCTTTTCCCCCAAGTGAAAGGCGGCTAGCCGCCGAGGGATGAGGCGACATTCCAAGGCCTTCGCGCTGGAAACGTTTCATTGACAGCGAGCATCACGTTGCCTAAGACCTCTGCATGCCAATGCTGCATCGGTTGCACCTCGGTTGAGGGGATAGCACATGTTGAAACGGCTGCCGCTCGAGGGCGTCACGGTGATCGAAATGGGTCACAGCGTGGCGGCGCCCTATGCCGGCGAAATTCTTGGCGATCTCGGCGCGGATGTGATCAAGATCGAGAAGACCGACGGCGACGATGCACGCAAATGGGCGCCGCCTTATTGGGGCGAAATGTCGTCCACTTTCCAAAGCCTGAACCGCAACAAGCGTTCGGCAATCGTGAATCTGAAGGAGCCGGCCGAGCGCGAGGCCCTGCGCAAGCTCATCATCGAACGCGCGGATGTTGTCATCCAAAATCTTCGGCCTGGTTCGGCAGAGGAGTTCGGGCTTGATGCCGAAACGCTTCGCGCCCTGAAGCCTGATCTCATATACTGCACGATCGGCGCGTTCGGGGCAAAAGGCCCTCTCAAGGATCGTCCTGGTTACGATCCTCTCATGCAGGCCTTTGCCGGGATGATGAGCGTTACGGGAGAGCCGGATCAACGACCGGTTCGCGTCGGTACCTCCATCATAGACATGGCCGCAGGTATGTGGGCTGTTATCGGCGTCTTCGCTGCGCTCCTGGCGCGTAAGAACGGGGGGCAAGGTTCGACAGTCGACACCTCGCTCTACGAAACTGCGCTTGGCTGGATGTGCTATCACGCCGCCAATTTCCAAGCGTCCGGCGAATTGCCGAAACGCCAAGGGTCCGGGGCCGCGATGATCGTGCCCTATCGCGGCTATGCCACGAAGGATGGATTCATCGTCATTGCTGCGGGCAACGATAAGCTGTTTGCGTCCCTTGCGAAGGTTCTCGGACATCCTGAATGGATCGACGATCCGCGGTTTTTGACAAACCCGGATCGTGTGAAGCATCAGGAGGTCCTGTACCAATGGATCGAGGACATCGTCCGGGAACGCCCGAGCCGGGAATGGCAGGCCATCCTGGATGCGGCAGCGGTTCCAAATGCGCCGATGCAGACGATTGCCGAAGTGCTCGATCATCCTCAGACAAAGGCGCTCGGCATGATGCAGCAGAGCCCCTTGGGCGACATCAGCCTGCTGGGACTTCCGATCTCGTTCGACGGAGCGCGGCCGGGCTTTCGTAAAGGTCCACCGGCATTGGGCGAGCATACGGCGGAGATATTCGGCGCGGCCGGGACGCCGCTCGCCGCCGCCAAGCGGGCGTGACCGCGGCGGACTGAAGTCTTCCGCGGTCGCACAGGCCGGGGAATGACGTTGATGCGAACGCGCGAGATTTCACCGCTCTGGCTGCAACCCCATGACCGAATCTGTTGCCAATGACGATCCAGTCCAACTGACGCTGGGTGAAACCTATCCCGAAATCCGGGAACTGGTCCGGCGGATATGTTCCGATTTTCCAGGCAGCTATTGGCGTGCGCTCGAGGAAAAGCAGGCTTACCCCACCGAGTTCGTCGCCGCGCTGACCAAGGCCGGTCTTCTCGGGTCGCTGATTCCCGAGGAATACGGCGGGCTGGGCATGCCCCTGGGTGCCGCCGCGGCGACGCTGGAGGAAATCCATGCGTCCGGCTGCAACGCGGGCGCCTGCCATGCGCAGATGTACATCATGGGGACCGTGCTGCGTCACGGCAGCCCGGAGCAGAAGCAGAAGTATCTGCCGGATATCGCCGCCGGCCGCATCCGGCTCCAGGCCTTCGGCGTGACCGAGCCCACCAGTGGCTCCGATACCACGAAGCTCCGGACGCGGGCCGAGCGCAGGAACGATCATTACCTTGTCACGGGCCAAAAGGTGTGGACTTCGCGCGCGCTGCACTCCGATCTCATGCTGCTGCTGGCGCGTACGACGCCATTGGAAGAGGTGAGGAAGAAAAGCGAGGGACTCTCGGTCTTCCTGGTCGACGTCAAGGAATCGCTCGGCCACGGACTGGACATCAAGCCGCTGCGAGCGATGGTCAATCACAACACGACGGAGGTCTTTTTCGAGTCCCTGCGCGTGCCGATGGAGAACCTGATCGGCGAGGAAGGCAAAGGCTTCCGTTACATTCTCGACAGCATGAATGCCGAGCGCATCCTTGTTGCGTCCGAGGCAATTGGCGACGGGCGCTGGTTCATCGAGAAGGCATCGAAATATGCCGGCGAACGCACGGTGTTCGGTCAGCCGATCGGCCGCAATCAGGGCGTCCAGTTTCCGATCGCCAAGGCTTACGCCAGTATCGAGGCGGCATCGCTGATGGTCCGCAAGGCCGGGGCCTTGTTCGAGGCCGGCAAGCCGTGCGGGCCGGAAGCCAATATGGCCAAGCTGCTCAGCTCGGAAGCGTCCTGGCAGGCCGGCGAAGCCGCGCTGCAGACCCACGGCGGTTTCGGCTTCGCCGCGGAATACGATATCGAGCGCAAGTGGCGCGAGACGCGATTGTTCCAGGTCGCGCCGATTTCGACCAATCTCATCCTCGCCTATCTCGCGGAGCATGTGCTTGGCATGCCGCGCTCCTACTGAAGAGACAGGAGATCGGACGCTCCATTCAGCCGCTCCAGGTTCATGAGCTTTTCGAAAGTGTTGGTCTTGGCGTTGTCCGCAAGCTGGTCGCCGACGCAGTCCAGGAACTTGTCCTCCAGCTCGCTCGGCGACAACGGCCGTTGCATGCTGCCCTTGGCATGAACGATAGCTTCGCTTGTGAAGGTCTTTCCGTTGACGGTCGTGATCTCGACGGATTCCGAAGGCGCAAACGCGGACCCGTTCATCGTTTCGGTGGTCGTGGTGATGGAAACGCGCGGAATGAGCGACTGGACCGCTGGCCGGGTGACGAACTGATCGGTCAGCTGGGCCAGGCCGACGTTCCTGGCGACCAAGGAAGCCGCCATCGCGAACTGCATGCTGAATTTCGCCTCGAACGCGGTCTTCGGCCGGTCATTGCGGAGCATCAGCATCTGCATTTGTCCCGTGGAGACCCGGATCTGCCCGACGTCGTCGGGCTTGAGATCATGGCGCAGAGCGAGATCAAGTGCGCCGTCGATCGCGCGGTGGGTCGCGTAGCAAATCGGATAGCGCTTGAGGTTCAGGCCCTGGCTAGCCAGGTACCACTCCTTTCGGTTCGGATCGAAGCTGCGCGACAAATCGGCTTTCCCATTGGGAGAGAAGGCCGCCAGAAAGCCCGACTGATGTTCGAGCGTGTCGGGGGAGGCGGTAAGTCCTGCCTCCGCCAACCGCGCTGCGATGACACCCGATTGGGCCGCGCGTCCGACCTGAAAGCATTTTGTCAGGCTGCCGAAGTTGGCAACAAGGCCTCCCGCCATTGACGCCGCGATCGCGAGGGCCGTCTGGCATTGTTCGGCGGTAAGTCGCCGAAGCTTTGCGCACGCGGCGGCGGCCGCCACCGCGCCGCGTATCGCGGTTGGGTGCCATCCCTTTTGATGCAATGGCACGGGCTCGCGCATCAAAAGTTCGGCCCAAACCTCGTAACCGGCGACATAGGCGGTCAGGAGTTCGGAGCCGCTGGCACCTAAGCTCTCGCCTTGCGCGATGATGGCCGGCACAAGGACGGCGCTGGGATGGCCATCGAGCGTGACATCGTCGTAGTCCAACACGTGAGCGGCGGCGCCATTCACGAGAGCCGCATCCTCGACGTTTCGTCGCTTGAGCGACGGAATGAGGGAGGCGAGGGCGTTGCCGTCGGAGCCGGCCAATTCCCGATCGATGAGCGCGACCACGGGGTCCTGCGCACCGGCGATCATCACGCCAAAACAATCGGCGATGCCGGTCTTGGCGACCGCCTGGGCTTTAGAAGGGATATCCTTCAAAGACAGGCCGGCCACGAAACGTCCGAGTTCGGCGGTGAGCGCGGGCATCAGGGTCTCCTTGGCGTTGCGGGGACGATATCACTCTCGATCCCGCTCAGGCATCAATATAACGCGAACTGATGAAACGGTTCCACAACCCGCTTTCGCGGGGCGCGGAGAGATGTTTTCCGCCACCGAATCAGCCGATTTCTGAGCGCCTTTGTTGCGCCTTGACGGGTTCAGCCGGAACGTTTCAAATGCTGAGGTCGATGAAACGTTTACAAGTCCAATGAACACGATCTTGACGCTGCAGGACGTCGCGCGCGCGCGGGAATTCTACAAGCGAGGTTATTGGCAGACCGACACGCTGTACATGCTGCTTCGGGCGTGGGCTGAGGCGACGCCGGAGCGTTTCGCGCTTCGAGACACCAACGGTCGGCTGACGTTCAGCGATGCCCTGCAATGGGTTGATGCCATCGCCCACGACCTGCACGAGTCTGGCCTTCGCCCGGGTGATCGTGTTTCGATCTGGCTTCCCAGCAGAATGGAAACGGCGCTCGTGTTTCTGGCGTGCTCGCGCATGGGCTATGTGTGCAATACGTCGCTCCATCGCGACTACACATGCAGCGAGATCATTGCGCTTTTGGAGCGCGCTGGTTCGGTGGCATTCTTCGGGCAGCCGGGATACGGGGCGGATGCGGACAAGAACGACATCTTCTCGATGATCGGCAGTCTGCCGAAGCTGAAAAAAGTCTATCGCGTCGCTCCGCTCGACCCCCGGCCTTGCGACCGCGATCCGGCGCTGCGTTTCGGACCGCTGTTGCGCCGGGCGGCTAGCGAGCAGCCGTTCTCCACCGATCCCGACCGCATCGTGTACCTGGCCTACACTTCAGGCACCACCGGGCAGCCGAAAGGCGTGATGCATTCGGACAATACGATCCTCGCGAACAGCCGGGCCATGGTGAAGGACTGGAGCTTCGATCAGAGCACGATCGTTTATTCCTTCAGTCCTTTGAGCCACAATATCGGCATCGTCGGGCTTGCTGTCGGTATCGCGGCGGGCGGCGAGGTGGTCGTACACACCCCGTTCGATGCGGCCCGCATGTTTGACCGCGTCGTGGAGACCGGAGCCACGTTTCTTCTGGGCGTGCCGACCCACGCCCTCGACCTTCTCGCCGAAGTTCGCCGCCGCGGCATGACCACCCTTGGTCAGGTCAAGGCGTTTGAGATTGGCGGCTCCGCCGTGCCGCCTGCGCTCGTGCGGGGTCTCCTGGATATCGGCGTCACGACTCAGAACGCCTTTGGGATGACCGAGAACCACTCGTTTCAATACACCCGGCCTGATGACTCCGCCGATACCATCGCGGGGACGTGCGGACGCCCGTGCGAAGGCATGGAGATCGCGCTTTGGAGCGAGAGCAACCAGGATGAAGCGGTGGCGCAGGGAAACGTCGGCGAGCTCGGCGTTCGTGGCCCGTCCTTGATGCTTGGCTATTTCGGCGATCAGGCGAGCACGGAACGCTCGTTCAATCGGCATGGCTGGTTCATGACCGGCGATCTGGCTCGGCTGGACGAGGGTGGAAACCTTCAGATCGTCGGCCGCAAGAAGGATTTGATCATTCGCGGCGGTCACAACATCTATCCGGCCCGGATCGAGGACTTCGCCATGCGTTGCCGGTCGGTCGCGAAGGCGGCCGCGTTCCCGGTATCGGATGAAAGATTGGGCGAGCGGGTCTGCCTTGCCGTGATACCCCGTCCGAATGAGTCGATTGCGCCGGCCGAGCTGCTGGCGCATCTCAACGCGAACGGCCTGTCCAAATACGACATGCCTGAATATTTCATCACGGTCGAAAGCTTCCCGTTGACCGCAAGCGGCAAGGTGCTCAAGCGCCGGCTGGTTGAGATGGTCGCGCAGGGGGAGCTCAAGCCCCAACCGGTGCGCTGGCAGGGCTGAGAGCCGGTCGTTTTCGCGCGAGCGGCCTGCGATCTTTGATCGCATCCGCAATGCCTCGAAATTGAAGAACAATTGGGCACCGACAGGTGAAAAATTGTCGTGGCGACCCTCGATTAATCCCCTATTATTCGTTATGGAAACGTTTCTATGAAGCCCTTCCGCGCGGTCCATCTTCATAAGGCCCCATTGATCACATGGCTCAAAGTACCTTCGAATTCGTTCGCGACAATATCGCCCAGACACCGTTTCATCAGTGGCTTCTACCGGAGCTGCTGGAGGTCAACGAGGAGGCGGGCAGTGTCACCATTCGCCTGCCGATCAGGCCCGAGTTTTGCCGCCTGCCGGGACGGCCGGAGCTGCACGGGGCGGTGGTCGCGGCGATGGTGGACATTTCCGGTCATGCCGCGGTCGCGGCAAAGGTGCTCCACAGCGTCGCGACGATCGACATGCGCGTGGACTACCTGCGCCTTGCGTCCGGCACGGAGCTGATGGCGGTGGCGACGGTGGTCAAGGTCGGGCGCACGATCGGCGTGGTCGATGTTCGCATCAGTGACGATCAGAAGCGGCTGGTCGCGATCGGGCGCGCGGCGTACGTCACGATGGATGTCTAGGCCGGCTGCAGGTTTGATTCTGGCATGACTGCGATCGCGGCATCCCCACTTGGCCCGGAACGGACTGCGCGTCGTGCATCGCCGGACGCAAGGTGGATGCTGCTGTCGCTTCCCATGGTGTTGACGCTTGCGCTGGTGTTCGCCGTTCCCATTGGCTGCCTGATCGTCCTGAGCTTCTACAGCATGACCGGCCCGGCGACAGTTGGGGACCACCTCACCGCGGAAAACTATCTGAACTTCTTCACCGACTTTTTCTATTTCAGGATCCTGCTCAACACGTTCTGGCTCGGCGCGGTCGTGGTGATCAGCTGCCTCGTCATTGGCTATCCGGTTTCATATTTCCTCGCGCGCACACGAAGCCGTTGGCGCGGATTTTTGCTGTTCATGGTTGTGGCGCCGCTGTTGGTAAGTGCCGTCGTTCGAAACATCGGCTGGTTTCCCATCCTAAGCAACAGTGGGCTGGTCAACTGGCTCCTGCTGAAGTTTGGCCTGGTCAGCCAGCCGATTCCGCTCATCAGCAACTTCACGGGCGTTGTTATCGGTCTGGTCCACGCACTGCTGCCATTCATGATCCTGACGCTCACCACCGTGATCCAGCGCATCGAACCGGAGCTTGAGGAGGCGTCGGCCAGTCTCGGCGCCGGGCCGGTACGAACCTTCTTTGAGGTGATGCTGCCGCTCAGCCTGCCGGGCATGATCGGGGGCTCGCTGCTGGTCTTCACCATGACGATCGCCGCCTACACCACGCCGGTGATCATGGGCGGCAACCGCGTGCTGGTGATGGCGACATTCATCGGCCAGCAGTTTCGCACCGTCCTCGACTATGCGCTCGGCGCGACCGCAGCGGCGGTCCTGATGCTGCTGGCGGGCTTGCTCACGCTCCTGGCAGTGCGGTTCGGCGTGCAACGGACAGACGTGGCGCGATGACCAGAGTCATCCTTCCGGCCGTGCTGACGGCGACTTTTGTGTTTCTGCTGGCGCCGATCATCGTGGTCGTGCTGGCGTCGTTCAACGGCGTCGGAGTGCTGTCGTTTCCGCCGCGGGCCTTCACCACCCGTTGGTACTACGAGATCGATCCGAGCTTCTATCGCGCGCTCTGGGTCAGCCTGGTGGTGGGAGTCATCACCGTGATCCTGGCCGTCCTGGTGGGAGTGCCGGGTGCACTCGGGCTGGCCCGAGGCCGCTTCCACGGCCGGGACGCGATCAACGCGTTCTGCCTGTCGCCGCTGATGGTGCCGGCGCTGGTCACCGGCGTGGCGTTGTTCCAGTTCTCGCTGATGTTCTGGGACCTGTTCGGCGTCACCGTGGGCGGTACCATCGCCGGCTTGGTGATCGGCCACCTGACCTTCGCGATCCCCTTTGTCATCCGCTCGGTTCTGGCCAGTCACACGCGGTTCGACCTGTCTCTGGAGGAGGCCGCGGCCAACCTTGGCGCAACGCCGCTACAGACGTTTTTCCGTGTCACTCTACCTATACTCAGGCCGGGCATCGCTTCCGGGGCGATCTTCGCCTTCCTGATCTCGCTCGATGAGGTGCCGATCGCCTTGTTCATGGGCGGCGGCGACGCCACCACATTGCCCGTCAAGATATTCACCGCGATCGAGATCAGCTTCGGCGGCGACATCCTGGCGGTGGCGTCGCTGGTT
>DASSJW010000522.1:0-2173 GCA_035690995.1 Xanthobacteraceae bacterium | reverse complement strand
GGAAATCCGTAGAGCGCGCACGCATTGTCGACCAGAATGCGATCTCGCGTCGCGCCGTCCGGCACCCATTCCGCCAGCAGATCGAGCAGGTCGCCGTCGTTGGGCATCTCGCGGCCGTCGAGATTCACGTGCGGCCAGTCTGTACCCCAGACCAGACGTTCGGGCGCATGGCGCACGAGCGCATGGGCCAGCGGGGTGACCTCGGGATAGGGATAGTTCTGCTTGGTGCAGCGCATCGGCCCCGAGAGCTTGACCCAGACGCGGCCGGTGTCGAGCATGCGCAATACCGTCTTGAACGCCGGCTGATCGATGCCGCCGGCGGCCGGAACGCTCGCGAAGTGGTCGAGCACGATCGTATTGGGCAGGGCCAGGAGCTTGTCAGCGTAGTCCACGATATCGGCATCATGCGGATAGAACTGCACGTGCCACCCGTGTTCGGCCGCGCGCACGGCGACCTCGCGCGAATAGTTCGGAACATGCGGGCCCCGCTTCGCGCTCATCATGCGCAGCCCGCGCACGCCGAGCCGTGACAGCCGGGCGAACTCGGATGCGCCGGTATCTTCCGGCATCAGCGCAATGCCGCGAAAGCGATCCGGGAAGCGCGCGAGCGTGTCGGCGAGCAACTGATAGTTACGGCCATAGCCGCCGGGACTGACGATGACGGCGCGATCCAGCCCAAGCTTGTCCTGCAGGGCGATGAAGGTCTCGGGCAGGGCGTCATGGGCGGTATAGGGACTGTCCGGCGCGAACGGATATTTGGCGGCCGGACCGAACAGATGGATGTGGGCGTCGCAAGCGCCCGGCGGAGTTCGCAGCCGCGGCGTCTTGGGATTGGGATCTGGTCCTTGCGTAAGGATCGGCATTGAGAACTTCGCTGTGCTCGTGGCTGAAGGGGATTGGGCGGGTCAATCGAGCGTGATCTTGGACGACTGCGCCAAATTCCGCCACTCCCCGATTTCCCGGATGATCAACGCGCCGAACGCTTCCGGCGTGCTGCCCGCAGGATCGACGCCGTCACGCTTGAGGCGCTCGGCCAGATCGCGCGCTTGCGTCGCGTGCTGCGCCGCGAGCGCAAGCTTGTCGATGATCGGCCGCGGTGTCCCCGCGGGCGCCATCATGCCGATCCACAAGATGCCCTCGTATCCGGCGAGCCCCATCTCGGCCACGGTCGGCACGTTCGGCATCAGCGTGGACCGCGCGCGGCTTGCAAAGGCGAGTGCTCGGAGCTTGCCCTCGGCGACCAGCTGGCGGGCGGTGGCGTAGGTGTCCATTTTGAGCTGCACCTGGCCGGCGAGGAGATCGGTCATGGCCGGTGCGGCGCCGCGGTAGGGGATGTGGGCGACCTCGATGCCGGTGCGCCGCAGCAGCAATTCCATGCTCATATGCGGAAGCGTGCCGTTCCCGGCGGACGCGTAGTTGAGCCTGCCTGGATTCTTCCTGGCGTAGTCGACAAAACCTGTAAAGGAGTCGAACGGCGCCGCCGGATGGCTCACCAGCAATTCCGGCACCTCGGCCCAGATCGAGACCGGCACCAGGTCCTTTTGAGTATCGTAAGGAAGCTTCGGATTGAGCGCGGCGTTGATGGTGTGATTGGGCGTCGTGAGCAGGAGGGTATAGCCGTCGGCCGCGGCCTTGGCCGTCGCGTCGGTTGCGATGATCCCGCCCGCGCCCGCCTTGTTCTCGATCACGAACGGGCGGCCGAGCTCGTCCGCCATCCGCGCGCTCACCAGCCGTGCGACAAAGTCCACGGCCCCGCCGGCAGGAAAAGGCAGCAGCAGGCGGATGGGCTTCTCCGGATAGTCGGCCCGGCAGGGCCCAAACATGGCGATCACGAGCGCCACGGCCGGGACCGCCGCTTTGCTCCTGCGCCAGAAGGACGAGGTCGCTGACTGGATCGTCATTTGCGTGCGCGCCCGGCAGCTCGATTGCTGGTCAGGAGCCAGCGTCCGCCTTTGTCGTTCGAGATACAAGGCGCCTCGATCGGTACTATCATCCCCCACCTGAGCGAGGTTCACATCGCAGCGGAGGAAGTCATGACGATCGCCAATTTACTTCGCGAGCGGTTACATCATGAACCGGCAGGTCGCGGACGGTCACGTCGCGAATTTCTGAGCGGTGCCGGTTCTTTCGCGTTCGCCGCCGCGCTCGCCGGCCCTGCGCGCGCCGCCATGGC
>DASSJW010000521.1:0-5398 GCA_035690995.1 Xanthobacteraceae bacterium | reverse complement strand
GGTCGATGCCTATGACGGCGACAGGTCCGGCCGGGAAGCTGAGCGCGCCATTCGCGATCTCGGATTGCGGGGTCTCTTCGTCGACTGCGCGCGCGGCGATCTCATGATCGATGCCCCGCAGGCGCGCCCCACGCTGGAAGTGGCCGCGACGCTCGGCGTGCCGGTCTTCGTGCATCCGGTGGCGCCGCAGCCGCTCACGGCACGCATGGTTCCGTATGGGCTCATCGGCACACTGTTCGCGCGCGGCACGGCGAACGCAGCCGCCCTGATCGCCCTGGCCGAAGGCGGGGTGTTCTCGCAGTTGCCGGGCTTGCGGGTGGTCGTGACGGCGTTGGCGTTCGGCGGCCTGGCCATGGCTGCCGGCCTTTCGAGCAAGAGCGTCCTGCCGTCGGGCGCGATCGAGGCGATGCGCAAGCACGTCTTCATCGACACGATGGGCTTTCACCCGGCGCTGATCCGCGCATCGGTCGATCTCTTGGGCGCCGACAGGGTGGTCGTTGGCAGCGACTGGCCGATCCTCGCTGACGGGCCTATGCGCGGAATGCTCACGGACGCGATGCAGAAGGCGAGGCTTTCGGATGAAGAGCAGAACGCCATCGCTGCGAGCAACTGTCTCCGGCTGTTGGGTATCGGCTGAATGCCTCGTTTGACAGGTCGCCCGGAAATGATGCGCGTGGGCGGATGCATGCCCCTCACAAAATCTTGAAGCGAGCCTCTCGTCCTGCCAGACGAATAAAAAAAGGTTCCCGGTGTTGGCCCCCCGGGGACCTTTCCGCGGCCAAATGTGCCCAGCGTGAAGGCCCCTCCGCAAAGCACCAGGGGAGGATGCCATGACATTCGTTCGCCGTCGCTTTCTGCGCCTCGCCGTAGCCGCGGTCGCAGCACCTGCCACCACCGGCATGGCGTTAGCCCAAGCTCCGCAAGGCGGGCCAAAGCTCACCCAGATCCTGCGCAAGGACCTGCAGGCGCAAGACCAAAAAGTGCAGGAGACGGTGGTCAATGTGCTGGAAATGGCGCCCGGCGTGGCAGCTCCCTGGCACATGCACCCGGCGGCGCAGGAAATCCTCTTCGTCATTGACGGGAGCGTGACGGTCGAGATCGAAGGACAAGGCACGCAGGTGCTCAACGCGGGTGAGATCGCCCTGATGCCCGCCGAGGTTCCCCATCTCGCGCGGAACGACGGCACTCGCGGGGCGAGAGCATTGGTGACCCACAGCCGGGCCGACAAGGAAAAGCCGTTTGTCGTCGCCGTGAAAAGGGCGACATAGGCACGCGACCGAACTGAACCTTCGACCTCGCCGCCTTGAGCAGCAGTTTGAGGTGTTGTGCTGACTGCCAAAGCTCCGGAGCCCGGAGCTTTGCCGCCCACGCTGCTGCGGTTCTCGGCGCCGAATGTCCTTAACCTCCTCGCGATCGCCGGCATGATCACGTTCGACGATTGTTTCTCGGTCGTCTCGGGCCGGACGCGCTGGCGGGCGTGTCGCTCGCCTTTCCGTTTGTGATGCTGACCCAGGACACGGCGGCGAGCGGCATGGGTGGCGGCGTCTCATCCGCGATTGCGCGCGCGCTCGGCGCCGGCAAGCGCGCCGTCGCCGACGCGCTTACGCTCCACACGTTTGTTCTGGCTCTTGGCCTCGCGGCGGCCTTCTCGATCGTGCTGCTGCTCGGCGCGCCATTCGTCTTTCGATGGATGGGCGGCCATGGCGAGATACTGTCGTCCGCGCTCGCCTACGCGAACGAGGCGTTCAGCGGCGCGGTGTCCATCTACATGCACGATCTGCCCAGACCCGTCTTGTCGTCGCATCCGAAAAGGTGCAGCCTAAAATTTGTCCAGGAAGAAGCGGGCTCGCTACCGCCTCGGCTCGACGCGGGCCCAGGGAGGAAGCAATGGCCACCAACTTCACTGTGAACGGCAAGGCGGCGTCCACCGATGCGCCGCCCACAACACCGCTATTGTGGGTGATCCGGGAGGGCCTGAAACTCACCGGCACCAAGTTTGGCTGCGGCACCGGATTGTGCGGTGCCTGCATGGTGCATATCGACGGCAAGCGTGCGTTCTCCTGCCAGACACAGGTTTCGGAGGTGGCGGGCAAGTCGGTGACCACCATCGAGGGCCTGTCGCCCGATTCCAGCCATCCGCTGCAGAAGGCATGGCTCGCGGAGCATGTGCCGCAGTGCGGCTACTGCCAGTCCGGCCAGATCATGAGCGCAGCCGATCTGCTCAGCCAAAAGCCGAAGCCGACCCGCGACGAGATTGTCGAGCACATGAACACCAACATCTGCCGCTGCGGCACCTATCAGCGCATCGTGCGCGCGATCGAGCGCGCGGCGACGGAGGCGTGACATGAACAGGCCCCTCAAGCATCTCGAAACGAAAGTATCCCGCCGTCAGGTGATGGTCGGCGCCGCCGGCCTCTCATTCGCGATCGCGCTTGCCGGCCGCGCAGGCGCCTCGGTGCTGGCGAGCGCCCGGACTGGCAAGGAGCTCAGTCCTTGGGTGAGCATCGCGCCGGATGGCACCATCTCAATCGTGTCTGCGGCAACCGAAATGGGGCAGGGGTCGATGACCTCGCTGCCGCTGATCCTCGCCGAGGAACTCGACGCCGACTGGTCTAAGGTCAAGATCGTGACCGCGCCGCCGATCGAGGCGATCTACGGCAATCCGGGCTTCCAAGGCATGATGTACACTGCTGGTTCCAACGCGGTGACAAGCTACTATACGCCCTTGCGCATATTCGGCGCGCAGGTGCGCCGAGTTCTGCTCGACAATGCGGCGAAGACGCTGGGCGTGCCGGTCGATGAACTTACCACCGAGCCGAGCACGGTCGTGCACGCGAAATCCGGACGGCGTCTGAGCTACGGCGAGATCGCCGCGACCGCCCAGGTTCCGGCGCAGGCGCCGGACATCAAGCCCGAGCAGCTCAAGAAGACAAAAGACTTCCGGCTGATCACCAAGGACGTCATGCGGGTGGAATTGCCTGGAAAGGTCAACGGCACTGCCCTCTACAGCATCGACCTGCAAGTCCCGAACATGCTCTACGGCACGGTGCTGCGCGCGCCGGTGGAAGGCTCGGTCCCGGACAAGATCGCCGACACCGAGGCCAAGGCGATTGCCGGGGTGGTGCGGGTCGTGCGCTTGCCTTATGGCGTCGGCGTGCTCGCCGAGACGCCGTGGGCGGCGTTCGACGCGCGCCGGGCCCTCACGCAATCCGTGACCTGGAGCCGCACCGGCACGGCGTGGGGCTTCGACAGCGAGAAAGGCATCGACCGGTTTGCGGCCGACGCCAAGAACCCGGCCCGGATGTCCACCGAGTGGAGCCGGATCGGCGATCCGCGCGGCGCCATGCCGAAGGCCGTCTCCACCATGGAGGCCGAGTACCGCTGCGATTATGCCTATCACGCGCAGATGGAGCCGCTGAATGCCATCGCGTCGGTGTCGCCGGCGGGCGATGCGGTCGAGATCTGGGCTGGCACGCAAAGCCAGACCACCGCGACCGAAGCGCCGGCCAAGCTGCTCGGCATCCCGAAGAACAAGGTGAAGCTGCATGACATGCTGATGGGCGGCGGCTTCGGCCGACGCGGCAACCGCGACGTTGATTTCATCATCGATGCGGTGCTGATGTCGAAGGAAGCGGGTCGGCCGGTAAAGGTGATGTGGACGCGCGAGGACGACATCGCGAACGGCCGGTTTCGTCCGATCTCCGCCCACGCAGTGAAGGCGGGGTTCGACCAGTCCGGCAAGCTCACCGCCTGGCAGCATCGCATCGCCGTCGACCGCGTCGGGGCCTATATGGATCCGGTGCGCTATCAGATGGCCGGCGGCAAGGATTTCATTGCCATGCTGGGCGCCGACCTCAAGGGCTATGACGTGCCGCATCAACTGGTGGAGCAGCTCTATCGCGACACCGGGGTACGCACCAATCCCCTGCGCGGGATCAGCTTCCTGGCCAACCGGTTTGCCACCGAGTCGTTCATCGACGAAATCGCGCGCAAGCGTGGCGTCGATCCGCTCGCTTACCATCTGGAGCTCCTTAAAGGCACCCCGCGTGCCATCAAGGTGGTCGAACGGGTGGCGCAGATGGCGGAATGGGGCAAGAGACGCGAGGGTCGCGGGCTCGGCTTCGCCTATCTCGACTATTCCGGCTCGCAGGTTGCCGGCATCGCCGAGATCTCGCTCAACCGTGCGAGCGGGGAGATCAAGGTGCATAACTTCTGGTGCACCATCGACTGCGGCGTGGCGGTGCAGCCCGACAATGTGATCGCCCAGACCGAAAGCAGCATCGTCTACGGTCTCGGCGTGACCTTGACCGAGCTCATCACCATCAAGAATGGCGTGGTCGAGCAGAGCAACTTCTATGACTACCACGTGCCGCGCATGAAGGACGTGCCGCCAATGCACATCGAGGTGATCCAGACTGACAATCACCCGACCGGCGCCGGCCAGATGGCGACTCCGCTGGTCGCGCCGGCCATCGCCGGCGCGGTGGCGGAGCTCACCGGTGTGCGGCTGCGACACACGCCGTTTCTGCCGGAGCGGGTCAAGAAGGCGCTGGGCTAGGTCTCACCTGTGAAGCAAGCGGGTGAGGGGACTCTCGACAGAGCGAACTCGTGGAGTTTTCCCCTCTCCGCGCAAGCGGCGAGATGGAGTGAGAGCGGCGCAAACGGGCTATAACCTAAGGCTTCGCCCGAGACGAGCGCGGCTCCTTGGACACAGGCAGCCCTATCCTGGGACCCGGAGTTTCCCAGGGTCGGCGGTTTGATGTGCTACAGCGTCACCGTCAACACGCTCGACCAATATCGGCAGGCGGCAGGTTACGTCGATCGCATCCTTTAGGGGACGAAACCCGGCGACCTGGACAAATACTCGCTCGTCATCAACCTCAAGAGCGCCAAGGCGCTCGGGCTCGACGTCCCAGATAGGCTGCTGGCCCTTGCCAACGAGGTGATCGAGGAAGCGGCGCGAGTTCGTCACTCTGCTCGGTGGAGCGGCGGCGTGGCCGCTCGCGGCGCGCGCGCAGTGGGCGCGCACCGGCGGAGATCGATCGCATGTTACCTGTCGGCTGCGCTTCCGCTGTGTGCTGACGGATGTCGGTTGCGGGCTCAGTGCGCCATTCCCTCGAGGTCTCGTCACCTCAAGGCGTACACCGTTGGCGCGCGACTGATTTGGCCGATTACCCAAGTTCGCGGGCGGTCCCGTAAGCGGCAGGTGCCAGATATTCTATCGATGGCGGCTGAAGATATGGATCTCGGGCTTTGTCCGTGCACCAGCCTAGTGCGTGATCCCGAAAAGTGGCACCGGTTTTCGGAAAAGATCACGCACAAACAAAAAGCTAGAGCGGGATGATGACTCGACGAAAAATCATCCCGCTCTAGCGGCGACTCACCAGCCACCAAGACA
>DASSJW010000520.1:0-2883 GCA_035690995.1 Xanthobacteraceae bacterium | reverse complement strand
AGGGACTCGACCGCATCTTCCGCGCGGCGGGCCTTGAGTGGGGCGAGTCCGGCTGCTCCATGTGCGTCGGCATGAACGGCGATCTGGTCGCGCCCGGAGAACGCTGCGCATCGACGACCAATCGCAATTTCCGCGGCCGGCAAGGTCCGGGGGCTCGTACCCATCTGATGTCGCCGGCAATGGCGGCGGCGGCCGCGGTCACCGGACGGCTGTCCGATGTGCGGCCGCTCCTGGCCGGGCGGAAGGCCTGAGGCGGCACGATGGACAAGTTCACCCGGCTGACCGCGACCGCCTGTCCGCTCGACATCGCCAATCTGAACACCGACCAGATCATTCCGGCGCGCTTTCTCAAGCGGCCACGCTCGGCCGGCTTTGGAGGAGCGCTGCTGCACGACCTGCGTTTCGATGCGCAGGGGCGCGCGCGTCCGGACTTCCCGCTCAACCGGCCGGCCTGGCGCGGCGCCCGGATCATCGTGGGGGGCCGCAATTTCGGCTGCGGCTCCTCGCGCGAGGGCGCGGTCTATGCCCTCTGCGACTACGGCATCCGCTGCGTGATCGCGCCGTCGTTCGGCGACATTTTCTCCGGCAACGCGGTGCAGAACGGGCTGCTCACCGCGGTCGTTTCGGACGAGGACGCGGCCGAGATCATGGCAGCGCTGGCCCATGCGCCCGAGCTTGCGGTGACGGTCGACCTCGAGCAGCAGACGATCCTGTGCGGGAACAGGAGCTACCGCTTCGCCATCGACCCGGTCTGCCGCCACCGTCTGCTCGAAGGCCTGGACGACATCGCGCTGACGGCAAGCTATCGCGACCGGATCTCGGCGTTCAAGGCAAGCGACCAGCGCCGCCGCCCCTGGGCCGCGCCGGTTGCTGAGCCTGCGGGGCCTGAATGACCCTCATCGCGATCTGATACTTGCCGACGGAGACGCCGGCATCGCATTCGCAGTTCTGTTCTCGCGCGTGCAGTGTCGA
The DNA here is from genome assembly GCA_035690995.1 of Xanthobacteraceae bacterium. Taxonomy (GTDB): domain Bacteria; phylum Pseudomonadota; class Alphaproteobacteria; order Rhizobiales; family Xanthobacteraceae; genus VAZQ01. The sequence goes on along the minus strand of DASSJW010000520.1, from coordinate 1,911 downwards.
CCACTACCGGGCGCGGGCGGCGGCCGTCGATGCACTGATTGGCCGCGAACGGCTTTCGAGACGTGGAGCTCAGGTTGTCGCGCGGCGCGCGGGTCCGCCCTCGAGCTATTGCATCATCTGCCCGATCTTCTCGGCCACCGCCTGCGGCAACCGCAGCGTCTCGCGGACGACGTCGTCGATCTCTTCCCCGGCGGCACCATCGATCATCAGGTTTCGCTTCTCGCAGGCCGCGAGGAAATCCGGATCCGTGACCATCGCTCGAAACGCGGACCGCAGCGCCGCGAGCCGCTCCGGCGGCACGCCCGGCGTCGTGAGAATGGAGCGGCCGATTTCGCCGGTGCTGGCCGCCGCGCGCAGCACCTGGCGCCCCTCGTCGGACTGCGCGAGCTCCGGAAGCGTTGGCACGTTGGGCAGAAGGCGATGCCGCTTCAGCGATGCCTGGTAGAGAATTGTCGCTTCACCGCGCTGCACCCAGCCGGGGTGGCTCGCCAGCATGCCGGGAAGGCCGTAGGCGCCGACAATATCGACCTCGCCTCTTTCCATCGCGAGCAATATATCGATCGTGCCGCTGTAGCCGCGGACGAGCTTGAACTTCGCTCCCGCATATGTGTTGAGCGCGGTCGGGAACAGGACCGTGGTGGAGCCGCCGCCGGACGCGCCGACATTGTATTGTTTCGCACGCACGTCTTCGAATGATTTGATCCCGGTCTTCGGCAGCGCGGCACCGGTGTCGATGTTGGTCACCACGCGCCCGATATACGGCATTTTCGCCACGTCGAGCTTGGCATTGGTGTTGGTCATGCTATCGAGCGCCAGCGTCTGCGCGAGACTGCCGAACACCGTGCCGTCCTTGGGCGCGACATCGTAGATATATTTCGCTGCCACGAAGCTCCCCGCGCCTGGCATATTCTGCGCGACGATCGTTGGATTGCCGGGCAGATGCCGCGGCAGAAACTCGGCGACCAGCCGGCCGTAGATGTCGTAGCCGCCACCTGGGCCGTAGCCGATCAGCATCCGCAAGCTCTTGCCGCGATAGAAATCTGCAACCGGTTGCGTCTGCGCCGGCGCGGCAGGAAACAGCGTAGCCGCAGCGATGGCGAACGCGGCGCCAAGGAGCGTTTCACGCATGATCGTTTTACGCATTGTTGCGTCCCCGCGGCGTCCCTGAGGGTGCGCGCGCTTGTTTGCGCACGCGGCGGCCGACAATAGCCAGCGGTCTCGTCCCGTGACCTCGGGCAATCGGTCGCATGCAGCCTGATGACGAGCATGACCGGCGTATCGCCCGCCGGTCACACCCGCAGTCACGGCGATGGCTGGCGCGCGCGATGCCGCGCCCGTCGCGCTATCCGGCGGATGCGCGAAGCTTCTGGCATTCGGCCTGGAACACGTTGTTGAGGCACCATTCGGCGAGCTCGATCCCGGTGGGGAACCAGAGATTTCCAGCCTTCTTCATGTGCTGGATAATGCCGCGCAGCGCCAGCGTGCGCCCGGGCCGGCCGATGATGTAGGGATGCATCGTGAACGGGATGTATTTCGGATGCTCCGGGCTGCTCTCGGAATAGAGCTCGTCGAAATAGGCCTTCCAGGTCTCGAGCCCGTGATACGGATTGCCGTATTCGCCGTGCCGGTGGCCGAACAGCGTGCCGTCCCCGAACGGCTGCCGCGGCAGCTCGACCAGGAGCTTGCCGTCCTTCTCCCACAGGAACGGCAGCTCCTCGTGAAAGCAGTTGGTGTTGAACACGAAGCCATTGGCGATCAGGAGCTCGATGGTGTTGGTGCTCTGGGTGCACGAGCGCCAGCCCATGCACCGGCGCCCGGTGCGCTTCTGGATCATGGCGATGGCTTTCTTCATCACCTGATCTTCCTCGTCGCGCGGCAGGTAGCGCGCGATCTCGTGATTGTAGCCGTGGC
>DASSJW010000519.1:0-11553 GCA_035690995.1 Xanthobacteraceae bacterium | reverse complement strand
CAGGTGCGCGCCTTGCCGCCGATCGACGTGACGAAGTGGAAGGTCGAAGACCTCGATCGCCACGTCGCCGACGTGCGGGCTCTCTTCCAGCACACCCTTGATGACTGGCCCGCGGCCGGGCGCGGCTGAGCTGGGGCGCGTCTGGCCTCAACCGCGGGCCATTATGAACTCCCGCCGCCTCATGTCCGCCACGAGACTTCCTCCCGCCGCTCGGCTTACGGCACGCTCGACTTGCTGCAGAACTAGAAATTGGATCGGACGCAATCTATGGAACACCGGTCCGCGGCCGTCAGCCTCACTCCGGCTTGATGTTTGCCGTCCGGATCACCTTCGCCCACTTCTCGGTTTCCTCCGCGATGAGCTTCCCGAAATCGGCGGGCGAGCCAACAAGCACCGTGCCGTCCAGGTCGGCAAGCCGGGCCTTGATCTTGGGATCGGCGAGGCCGGCATTGATCTCCTTGTTCAGCTTGTCGATAATTTCAGCGGGCGTATTCTTGGGCGCGCCGAAGCCAAAGATCGAGCTCGCCTCGTAGCCCGGGACGAACTCGTCCACGGTCGGAATGTCCGGCAGCGCCTCCGAGCGCGTCGCGGTGGTGATCGCGAGAGCGCGCAGCTTGCCGGCCCTGATGTACTCAATCGTCTGGGCCGGGTTCGTGAACAGGACCTGCACCTGCCCCCCGAGCAGATCGGTGAGCGCGGGCGCCACCCCGCGATAGGGCACGTGTACCATGTTGACGCCGGTCATCATCTTGAACAGTTCGGGGGTGATGTGGGTAATCCCGCCGACGCCGCCCGAACCGTAGGAGAGCTTGCCCGGATTCGCCTTTGCATAGGCAACGAACTCCGGAACCGTCTGCGCTGGAACCGACGGATGCACTACCATAACAAGGGCACCGCGGATGAAGCTCGCGACCGGCGCGATGTCGCGGACGAAATTGAAATTGAGTTTGTCGTAAAGCGTCGCATTGATTGCGTTCGGCGAGCCGACCAATAGGAGCGTGTAGCCGTCCGGAGGCGCGCGCACGACCGCCTCAGTGGCGATGTTACTGCCGGCGCCCAGCCGGTTCTCGATGACGAACGGCTGGCCGAGCCGCTCCGACAGCCACTGACCGATCAGGCGCGCGAGGATGTCGTTCGGACCGCCGGCGGCAAAGCCGACGATGACGCGCACCGGCTGCGACGGATAGGTTTGCGTCCAAGCGACGCGCGATGCGGCCGGGAGCGCAGCAGCAGCCGCTGCTACTAGATACAGGAATTGGCGGCGCGGAAGTGTCAGGGCGCCCTCCTCTGGTTCGGGGCTTGCGGGACGCACGGTCTTGGATTGCCGGCTATTCCGCGTGCGTCGACGTCGGAAATACGTCGATGCCGCTATGCGCGCATAATGCTATATTTCCATATGGCTATATCAGTCTTGCAATGGGTGCACCATGCAGTTGAGTGACCGCATCGGACTCCGGATGAAGCTGCACGACCTCCATGTCCTGATGGCTGTCGCGCAAGCCGGCAGTATGAGCAAGGCGGCTGTGCTCCTCAACACGACCCAACCCGCCATTTCCAGATCAATCGCGGAATTGGAACGCACCATTGGCGTGCGACTGCTTGAGCGCAACCCCCAGGGCGTGGAGCCAACCGAGTACGGTCGCGCCTTGCTCAAGGGCGGTGTGGCCGTATTCGATGACCTGCGCCAAGCGGTGAAGAACATCGAGTTTCTCGCCGACCCTACGTCTGGGGACGTGCGGATCGGATGCACTCCCATTCTGGCCGCGAGCTTTGTTTCTGCGGTCGTCGATCGGCTCTCCCGGCGCTATCCGCGCATCGTGTTTCATCTCGTGACCGCATATCTGGAGCCACTGCGCCATAAACTGAGCGAGCGTAACCTCGATCTCCTGATCGTACGAAGATTCGACCCTACTGCAGAGGAGCGACTGGACTTCGAAATTCTCTTTAATGACACATATGTCGTCGCGGCGGGCGCGCAAAATCAGTGGGTTCGGCGGCGCAGGATCGAACTTGCCGAACTGGCGAGCGAATCGTGGACGCTGCCACCGCCGGGAACGGTGATTGGGTCGCTCGCAATGGAAGCCTTTCGCGCCAGCGGGCTCGATTATCCCCGCACGACTGTGGTTGCCGATTCCCCCGAGGCGCGGATTAGTCTCTTGGCGACCGGGCGCTTTATCACGATTTTCCCGGCTTCCGTATTGAGATTTCCCACCATGCGCTCGGAGATCAAGGTCTTGCCCGTCGATCTGCCAATGGCCCACGTGCAAAACGTACTCGTTACCCTGAAGAACCGCCCGCTCAGCCCCGTCGCCCGGCTTTTCGTCGAGTGCGCCCGCGAAGACGCGAAGACGCTCGCGAAGAAGAAAAAGTAGACGCAATGTCGCCTGTTGGCACAAATGCGAAGTGCTGCGATGTCTGCCTTACTGCCGCTCTTGGGGGTGAGCGGACGTACCGCGGACATCTGAAAAAACGACGTGAATGACCCTTGCAGACCTTCGAGTGGGATCATCTCCCGAGAAAACGAACTTGAGCGTGTGTGCAGGCCAGCGGATGACTATCGCCCCGACCGACTTGTCATCGGCCTCTGGAGGCCTTCAACGATCTCGGCCGCGGCAGCCTGTAGGTCGCGGAGGTGACGGGCCGCAAACTCTTCGACCGTGAAGGCCGTCTTGATCCAGAGGATGTTGATTGAGCCGTGAACCCGCTTATGATCCACGAGGGGAACGGCAATGGCGGCCAGACCGTCGTCGATGGGTGGGCTTCCATGAGAGCCGCCGAGGAACGTCGCATCGCGCGTGCCGTAGCCCCGCGTGCGCGTCTCGGCGAAAATCTTGTCCAGTCGTTTCGGGTCTCGGGCAAGCCAATCATCGGCTTTGTCCGATTTTCGCAGCCTTCGTAGGAGTACTTCCCGCTCCTTGTCGGGACAAAACGCGAGATAGGCTCGCCCGACGCCGGTCAGCAGCCATCCGATGCGCTGACCGACGCGGTTCCTGTACGTCGGATGTATAAAGAAGGGGCTGGCTGCCTGGCTCGTCTCGCGGCGCTCCATGTGGTCTCCGGCCGGGACCATCAAGTCGGAAGGCCAGCGCACGTTCTGGCAGAGCCGGTCGAGCACAGGGGCGGCGGCTTCCGCGACCCGATCGTGGCGGTCGCGTTTGCGCCCCACGCGCGCGAAGGCGCTGATCCGGTAGTGGCCGTCGGCCAGCCGTCGCGAAACGAAGCCCGCTGCCTGCAATGTGTTCAGGATGCGCAGCAGGCTTGGTTTGGATATGTGTGTTGCCCGATGAATTTCGTGCAACGTCGAAATTGGGCTCGATTGCAGGGCTTCAAGCACTCGCAGCCCGCGCGCCAGTCCCCTGATCGTCTCGGCTCTCGGCATCGATCATTCTGACCAAATCGCCGCCATTCTACCATCTCCCAGGCGGAATCCAACGTTCCGCAACCCGGAATTTACTTTCCGTCTGGCGGAACGAACTCATTTTTCGTCGTCTTGCCGGGCCCAAGGGTGCATCATCTCATGGGCGCGGCCAGGCGCCGTGAGCGGCCGAGGGAAGGTGATACATGGGAAAGCAGCATGCTCTGCGACCATATCCGTTCTGGCTGCCTCTGCTGGCGCTCGTGGTCTCAACCACCGGCCCTGCCGCCGCCGCGGAGCCCTACCCGTCCAGCATGATCCGGATTGTCAGTGCGACCGCTGCCGGAACCCCGCCAGATATTGTGTGCCGCATCATTGCAAACGAACTTGCCGAGAGCGAGGGCTGGCGCGTCGTCGTCGAGAACAAGCCCGGCGCAATCCAGACGATTGGAGCTGCCGAGGTTCTCAAGCAGCCGGCCGACGGATATTCGGTTCTCTCGATCGCCTTGCCGGCTTCGGCCGCGCCGGCTCTCCTGCCGAACATGGGCTTTTCGTTGAGGAGCGATTTCGTGCCGGTGATCAAACTCGCCACCGCCTACCACGTTCTGGTGGTCAATCCCTCGGTTCCCGCAAACTCGCTGCCCGAACTGGTCGCCCTGCTCAAGCGCCAGCCGGACAAGCTGACATTTTCCTCCGGCGGCTTCGGTACACCCGCCCACCTCGCCGGCGAGATGTTCAAATTGCAAACTGGCATCCGAGCCACGCATGTTCCTTATGGGGCGCTGCCACGAGCAATCGGCGATCTACTCAATGGCACGAACCACTATCAATTCATCTCGCCCCTGCCGGTCGTCGATCTGGTCGCCACCGGCAAGTTGCGTGCGCTGGCGGTGACTGCGCCCACGCGGCTCCCGGTCCTGCCCGACGTGCCCACGGTCGGCGAGGCGGGCTTCCCTGACCTGATCATTCAGGACTGGTTCGGCTTTGTGGTGAAGGCGGGTACACCCAATGAGATCGTTGTTCGCCTGAACGAGGCGATCAACAGGGCGCTGGTGAAGCCGCGAGTGCGGGAGGCAATTAAAAAAATCGCGGCCGAGCCTGCTGGCGGCACGCCGGCAGAGTTCGGTCAGTTCCTTAATGCCCAAATCGATCATTGGAGCAGGGTGGTCAAGGACTCAGGGATCAAGATGCACCAATGACTCATCAAGCAATTTCCGCGTGACGCTGCTCGGGACCGGAGTGCCCACTCCGCGTCCTGGCCGGTTTGGGCCAAGCACGTTCGTCAAGGTTGGCAATCAGAGACTGGTTGCCGGGGTGGGATGTATGGTCGGGGGAATATTGGTGCTCCTGTCGACGCTTTGGTTACACCAGGTGAATTTGCCAGGACCCTCGCATTGTTCTGACATGCGCGCCGCGCGGCCGCAGAGCCTGTGAGGACGGCTCGCTGAGGCTCTCAGCGTTCTTTCAGATATCAAACACCGGCCTGCTCGTGGCGATGCGCCGATGCGTCTACGCCCTGGTCCAGACGCGACCGTAATGCGACGGTATCGTCAACGCCTGCTGCTGGAGCGCGGCGACGCCTTTGAGATCGAGGTCGCCGCCGTGCAGTTCCTCGACATAGTCGCCGCCGAGCGGAAACCAAAATGGCACCGTTTGCTCATTGTCGCTCGTGTTCACGGCGACGAGGGTGTATTGCGCGCCGTCGTATCGGGCAAACAGCAGCAGGCCGAGGCTCTGGTATCGGTCCCAGTGGTTGAAGAAGAACAGGGCCCCGCGCCGAATATGGCTGCGAGCGGCGCGGATGCGCAGGAGCTTTCTCACCAGCGCGATGGTCGCCCGGCCGGCTCCATCGTAAAAGTAATCCCAGCGAAGCGGTCGCAGCAGTGAAACGCGCCCGGCCCCGAAGTCGGGAAGGAAGTAGTTTTCGGCGAGCTCCTGACCCTGCCACAGCATCGGGATGCCTTTGCTCATGAGCAAGGCGATGAGATAAGGCTGCAGCATGTACCAACGGCTGCGGTCGCCCTCGAGAAAGAGCGGGTTGCCCGCTTCGTCGGGATTGACGAGCCCGAAATTGCACAAGAAGCGTTCGTGATCGTGGTTCTCGATGTATTGGAGGGCCACCTTGGGGATGACATCCCCGTTGGTCGTTTCCTCGTCCGGGTAGCCGAACAGACCGAGCGACAAGCCCCATTCGGCGAGTCGCCCGCGGTCGCCGCGCGCGACCGAACGGGCCGTGTCGAAGGTCCGGTTTTGCCAGGTGCTGTTGGAATAGGTCGTGCGCAAAACCTCCTCCGGGCCTTCCAGCTGCTCGGCCATCTGAATGAGCCGGATCGGCTGGCCGCCGCCGGCATCGAAACGGCGCCAGTAGGATTGGCCCGTCGCTATGGCGCGCTTGGTGAGCTGATAGGTTTCGTACACCAGACTGGCGTATCCGACCCCGAGAGGCCCGTCCCAGTAGTTCGGCACGCAGTCGTAGCGGAAGCCGTCCACATGGTAGACCTCGAGCCAGTGATTGCTCGCGCTGAAGAAGAAGTCGCGCGTCAGCTGCCGCCCGAAGTCAGTGCTTTTTCCGAAGTTGCTGAAGTAATCCTTTGCGAACGGCCCCATGAAGGGGTTTTCGTTGTACCTGAGCCGCGTATACGCATCGTAATAAGGAAAATCCACGCCGGTATGGCCGTAGACCACATCGACGATCACGGCGATGCCGTGCTGGTGCGCAATATCGACGAGTTGCTGGAAATCCGAGCGTTTGCCTAAACGCTCGTCGACGCCGAAATAGCCGATCGGGAGATAACCCCAGTCGACCGAGACTCCCACATTGGAGAGCGGCATGACTTCGATCGCATTCACACCGAGATCGCTGAGATAGGCCATGACGTTGCGGGTGCGATCGAGATCGCCCCCGAGCTCCGCAACGTTGACCTCATAGAGGATGAGGTCCGATAACGGCGGCACGCGCCACTGTGCCTCGGCTGCGCTCCACTGGTACGCCTGATAGCCGAGGGTGAATGCAGAAAGCTTGCCCACCCCGAACTCGCGCGCAAACGGATCGATGATCCAATCGAGGGTGCCGACGTTCGGGTTCACGATCGTATAGCGGTAGACGTAGCGGCCGGGAGTGCCCCACGCCGACCCGGGTGCCGAAGGCGCCGTGCCGGCGATCGGGACGGTGGTGGACCAAAAGTCGCCGTATGGAGGACGCACGCTGTGCGTCAGCGGAAACTCCCGGGCCGGCACGCCCGCGAGGAATTGGTCAGCCTCGTGAACGATCTTGACTGTGACCGCATTGCCGTCGCCGGCGGATACCCACGGCAGCCACAGCCCAAACGTCACTACTCCATTGCTTTCGACGGCGCCAAGCGCGCCCATGGGCAATAGATTCAGAGTCATTTTCTTATAAGGCCTTCCATTGGAGCCGGCGGAACAGGACCTGGCCGGTATGAGTCTGCAGGCCAATGAAGCGTGGCTCCTGGGGCGTCGAGGGCAGACCACGCCGTGGCGACTGCGGATCGCCGGTGAAGTGGAACCGATTCACGATCTGGCCATTGAGCGCGACCGTGAAGTCAGCGCCGTCGACCGTGATTTCATAGTCATTCCACTCTCCGACGGGATGCACGACGAGTGGTCCGTCGGTGGGTCCCTTGAACGCGTAGATCGCGCCGGTGCGGTGGATGGGTGCATTGTCCGGTCGTGCGAGCTCGTCGATCTGAACCTCGAAGCCGAAATTGACCCCGACATAGGCGGTGTTGTCGTAGCCTTGCTGGGTCGGATCGGGGAAGTTGACGAAGACGCCGGAGTTGTCGTCGAACGCCGTCATCATCCACTGCAGCCGCAGGACGTAGCGCGGGGGCGCCGGCCGGGTGAGCCACAGAAGGCCGAGATCGGTACCAGGGCGCGCCTCGAGCGCGCCACGGCGGACCAGGAAGGTGCCGGGGTTGTCGCGGCCCGGCTGGTTGCGGATGGTCGACATCCTCCAGTCACCGAGCGCCGTTCCGTCAAACAGCGTTTCGAACCCGGCATCGGCGGCGAAGGCAGGCGGCGTGATCATACGATCGCCGCTGCGCCGAGCCAGGGCAACGCCGGTCAGCATCGGGTTGGGCGAGCCGATGCTGGGAAACAGCGACGGGCCGGCGGCGTACAGGTTTTCGGTGTAATGGAAGCGGCCGTCCTCGTTGGTCACGCTATGCGCGGGGTCGGCTCCCATCCACAGGGTTCCGGTCTCGTGGTGCGTGGTGCCCAAGCCGTCGCGGATGACCTGCGCCGGGGCGCTACTGCCAAACAGATTCGCAACCTGCTGCATGGTGGCATCCATGACATTCCACAGCTCATTGTCGCGCGGCCCGGGTGTCAGGGTGACGCGGGCGCGTCGAATGCCGTACTCATCGGTGCGCGGATCAAGCTCGACCCGGCTCAGGTGAGTGCTCAGATCGGTTGGATCAGCCGGCTCCATCTCGCCGATGCCGCGAATGGCAATCGCGACATCCGTGTCGGTCGACGTCCGCAACTGATCAAAGAAGTCGACGTCCGGGATCTTCCGGAACAGCTCATCCTCGGCGCCAACCGTGGTGCCGCCGCCGGTCGCCGTGATTTGCAGGTGAAAACGTCCGAGCAAATCGCCATTTGCGCGGGTACCGCGGCATTTGACGAAGAACGCCGCCGTCTGCACCTCGCTGACCGCCGGCGAAAGGCCCGGGATCGCCGTTCGCGGCACGCGGATCACCACGTTGGAACGCAAGTGGGCGATCAGGTTCTTGCCGATGAGGGGCCAGGTGGGCAGCCCGCTTCCGTCGAAGGAAACCAACGCTAGACGGGCACTCTCGATCGTGCCCAGCGCGATCACGACCACGCCGGCGGGGGCCAGCTCGATAAAGCCGTTGCTCGTATCCACGCCCGTGATCCGCCAGGTGCCCGCGGCTGTCGGTGTCGTGCGCAAGGAGAGCACGTGCGTGTCCGGCAGAACCATGAATTCCTTGTTTGCATCGTTCCCCTGCGAATCCGCAGCGGCGGTGCGCGCGGCTTTCATCAGCAGGGGCACGGTGCTGAACTTGTTGAGCGGAAAGAAACCGGCGTGCGGCGGGCGTGCCTGAACCGCAAGCGGCGCTTCCAGCTTCAACAGATTGAGAAGATCGGCTTGCGACAGTCCGCCGGTCGAGCTCAGCCCGAGAAGCTGCGCCGGATCCGCACCGGGCTTGAATAGGGGGGAGGGTGGCAACGTCGCGAGCGGAATGGCCGCAGGGACCGTGCCGAGATTATCAAACAATTGCCGGCGCAGCGCGTTCTGCAATTCGCCGAAGATAAAGTCGTTCGCCTCGTCGACGCCGATCTGGCGCGAGCTCTCGTCGAAATACCGGCTCTGCAGATCACCGACCGTCGGCGTCGGCCAGGACGTCATCTCCTCGTCGAGCAAGCGCGGCGACCATCCACCCCAGTACAGCGAGCGGCCGCCGACCGTGTAGGCAAGGCCTTTGAACGGAATGGACGATTTCCAGGGGATCCCCCAGATCTCGTTGCGCGGCGGCTCCGGCTGCGGGGCGTTTTCGTTGAGAAAGAACGGCGCAAACGGGTCGGTGAGGCCCTGGATGCCGGTGTTCTGGACATGCTCCGGGATGGTAAAGAGCCCGGCTTCGACGACCAGTGTGCGAAGCCCGCCGCCGACCTGCTTTTGTCGGAACCAGATATGTTCGGCGATCGCCGAGCCGAAGGTGCCGCCGCCGACAACGATCACGTCGAACGGCCGGCCTCCAGCCGATTTCCAGGCATTGACCTCAGAGATGTCATTGCAAAGGTAGCGGCCTTCCACGTCCTTGGTGAAAGACGTTCTTTCTGTAACCTTCGCCATGTTCCACTCCTCCTGGTTTGAGAAGCACCATGGTCGGCTGCCCAGAGCTGAACGATTTTCAGGAGTCGTACATTTGGGCCGCCTGCGGCTTCCCAACAGCGCCAATTCTAGACCGTTCGATTTGCGCGTCTGTGCGTCTACTCACACTCACTGGGATGATTTCCTCCGTGTCACTTTGGTGTATCGAATGAGGGGACCGGCCTGCGGGTCGTCTCCATCGAAGTGGACCACCGCGCCCGCCGGCGCTTCGCGATGTTGCCCGAAGTCCGCGACGTGGGCGGCTTCAATCACTTGCGCGGACGGATCCTGCGCGAACTCCGTCAGTGCCAGAAGTTCAGCGGGGCTTGCGCCGCCGATGCGCCAGGATGACTCGAAGACTCCCGAGCGGTGTCGCTCTTCACTGTCGATGCCCTGGCCAACGTCGTAGTTGCGCCGTGATGCAATAAACCCGGGATAGGCCCGCATGGCCTCGTCATATCGTCTGGCTTTGGCCACGCCGGCGCGCATCTCGGGCCGCATCGGGAGAGCATCGAGTGCTTCCCACCCGCCGCGCACGCAGATCAGATCGGAGCCGCCATAAACGGACCGGCCCTCATTGTCGGTCGTGGTTCGCTGCGTGCCGCAGTAGGTGATCCGGAGCGGGTCGAGCGCAATGTGGCCGACGCTCAACGTGCTGACATGTCGGAGGTCCTCTTCGAGCACCAGTCCATAGGTCGCCATTTGCTCTGCGGGTATCTGCTCCAGCACGGCGTCGAGTTCATTGAGGGTGTTTACCAGCGTCTGACCCTTTCCGGACGCACCGAGCGGGTTCTTTGCCCTGACCGATCCGCGTCCGAGCATTCGCTTCGCGGCCACGTGCGCATCGTGCACGCTGAAGACGGTATAGCCGGGCAACACGATGTCGCGCACTTTCTCGGCGAAAGCGGCGGACCAGCCCTGCGGCCGCTCGGCATCATGATCGACGAGCTCGTGCGTGATGGCTTTCGTCTTCACGAAAGGATGCGGCACCACGCCACCGTAGAGATCGTGACAGGAGCGAATGCCAAGGGAGGAGGCCTCGTCCGAGAGCAAGGTGTCGTCGGGAACGAAGAAGACAGGGGCGCGATAGTCGTGCGCGCCATCATGACAGCCCCGAAAATCATAACGCTTGAGCCGGGCGATGGCCTTTGCATCCGCATCGAGCATGATTTTCTGGTGCGCACGCAACCGGCCTCCCAGTTGCGAGAAGTAAACGACGACGACGCCATTTGGCACGATCCCTCCGTGCGGGCGCTGCGGCGAAGCCGCCGCCGATCGTTCAAAGTCGCGGGGCACGGCGACACTCATTCCGGCGCCCTTTCCTCGGGCGGCTTTATGTGCCGGAACGAAAACAGCAGCGAAAGGTCGTAGACGATCTTCAGCACGCCGCAGATGACCAGCGGGAGCGCGGCAAACGACGTCGAGAGCAGGGCGCCGGACAATGCCGGGCTGATCGCCGACGCCAGGCTGCGCGGCACCGCAGTCACGCTCGCCGCCGCCGTCCGCTCGGCCGGCGTGACCACCGCCATGACGTAGGACGTGCGCGTCGGCACGTCCATCTGCGACAGCGCCGAGCGCACGAGCAGCAGGCCAAGCACGATCGTGAGATTCGGCGAGAACGCCGCGAGAATGAGACAGATGCTCGATGGAATGTGGGTGAAGACCATCGTGTTGACGAGACCGAAGCGCTTCCCGAGCTGGGCTGCGACCGGGTACGAGAAGGCGGTGAGAACGTTGGACCAGAAAAAGAACGCGCTCGCGGCGGCGAGCGAGAGCTCGAAGCGTTCGAACAGCCAGAGGGCAAGGAGCGACTGGACGGTGAAGCCGCCGGCAAACGAATCCAGACTGAACAGTGCGGCAAGCTTGTAGACGGTTCGCCGCGATGGGCCCAGGGCCGTGGCTTGCGGCGCCGCGTTCTGAGCCTTCGCGTGGGGGAGGCGTGCATAGAATAAGGCGCCCACCAGGCCGAGTGCGGCATAGACGTAGAACATCGCTTGCAGCGCGCCGATCTTGTCCATTCCGCGCGCAACCAGCCAATCCGGGGCGCCCGCCGCGAGCGCGCCGGCGGCGATGGAGAGCGCCCCGATCAGGCTGTAGCGCGCGAAAATGTGCGTCCGGTCCTTGTCCGCTGCGCCTTGTGCGAGCGACGCCTGCTCGAGCGGGATATGCACCCCGATGTCGCCGGTGGTCGGATTTATCGTGCCGATGAAAGCGATCGCCGCGATAAAAACGAGATGCTGGACATTCGGGATCGCGATCCCGGTCACTACCATCAAGACCGCACAGGCCAAAAGCAGCGTGCGCACGTCGCAGCGGGGCGCCAGGAATCCGATCGCCAGGG
>DASSJW010000518.1:0-3792 GCA_035690995.1 Xanthobacteraceae bacterium | reverse complement strand
GCTTTCTTCTCCAGGCTTGCCAGGACCCGGGCGCGCAGCAGCGTCGGGTTGAACGGCTTGAAGATGAAATCCTCCGCGCCCAGCTCGACGCAGCGGACCACCGGCTCGATCTCGTTGAGCGCGGAAATGACGACGACCGGCAGATCGTTGATGCGGCCGTTCTGCTTCAGCCGCTCGAGCACGCCGAATCCGTCCAGTTCCGGCATCATGATATCGAGAAGCACGAGGTCGAAATTTCTGCGTTCGATCGCCGCCAAGGCTTCGAGGCCGTTGGCCGCCTGCTCGACCTCGTTGATGCCCAGGCGCTTGAGCCTGCGCACGAGCAGGTCCCGGTTTTCCGGCACGTCATCGACGACCAGCACGGCGACGTCGGGCGACACGCTCACGGTGCGGCTCGTTCGGAGCGACGGACGTCAAAGTCCCGGGGCGTCAAGAGCGGGGCGCTCCGTCGCGCCGGCCACACGATGCGTTGCGGCCGCGGGATCGCGGCCAGGCGAGACCGCGCACCGGCGGCCGACCCGCGGGATGCGCGGGCAAAGCCGCGGTAGGCGGTCGAATGCCGGGATGCACGTGAGGGTCCATGTCGGGATACATGCCAGCCGGCCAGCGGGTTGGTGGGGCGGGAAACCCACGGTACACGCGGGGGCGCGGTGTCGGCAAGCGCGGCGGCCTGCCCGCAAGGCGTGGGCAAATGTGACGGTCTCGATCGCGCGCGGTGGGCGTCGGGGACGAGTCCGGTGCCTGCCTCTCCTTCGATCCGCAGTCCCGCAGCAAAACGCCGTTCCGGCGATGGCACACCCCGCGCAAGCAGCTATAGTGCGTCGAATAGTCGCCCAGGACCTTGTCGCAGCGATGAAAACTGGATCCTCGGTGCCGCCGCAGGCCGGGTTGTCGACATCCTGCGAAATCCGGATCGACAACAACCTGTCCGAGATCACGCGGGTGGCGGACATGGTCGACGACTTCGCCGCCCGCCACCAATTCCCGGACGAGGTCGTTTTCGCCTTGAATGTCTCGCTTGACGAAATCGTCAATAATATCATCTCCTACGGCTACGAGGACGCGGGGCATCACGAGATCGTCGTGCGCGTTGCGTTGGCTCGCGGAAACGTTGAAGCGATCGTGGAGGACGACGGCAAGCCCTTCGATCCACTCGCGGCACCGGCGCCCGATCTCACCAGCAAGGAGCGCGACCCCGGCGGCGTGGGGTTGCATTTTGTGCGCAATCTGATGGATGAGATGACGTATACGCGCAGCGACGGCATCAATCGCCTGCGGTTGGTGAAACGACTTGGCGCGATGAAGCGGAAGCCGGCGAAATGAGGATGGGAAGCCCAGCATGAAACTCGTGGAGGCGATCGCCGACGACGTCATGGTCGTCGAGGCCTATGGTCGGCTCGACAGCACGACGTCGAAAGCATTCGGCGATCGATTGATCTCGCTTCTGCAGGGCGGCAATGGCTCGCTCGTGGTCGATCTGAAGAATATCGCCTATATCAGCAGCGCCGGGTTTCGCGCGCTGCTCATCGCCAACCGGGCCGCGGCCGGACGGGAGGGCAAGCTCGCGCTCTGCGGCGTGACCGGCGAAGTCAGGCGGCTGTTCGACATCGGCGGCTTCACCAGTGAATTTCTGATCTTTCCCACGCAAGCCGACGGAATCGGCAAGCTGCGGCCATAACGGGCATGTCCGACGCTGGCGGGCGGGCCCGGTTAACTCGAATCGTCAAAAGCACGTTGCATCCGAGCCAGTGGCTCGAGGCGTGGCGAAGCACACGGCCGTCCGCGCAACCGAAAAAGCCCGGTGAGCTGGTTTACGGCATCGATGACGTTCCGCCGCCGCTCTTCACCGTGTTCAGCGGTTTCCAGCATGTCGGTCTGGTGCGGATCCAGCTCATTTTTCCCGCGCTCGTGATCCAGCTGGCCGAGCTGCCGACCGAGGATTCGGTCAACATGCTCAGCCTGTCGCTGATCGCCCTCGGCGTGGCCGCCATCCTGCAATCGCTGCCGAGGGGACCGGTCGGCAGCCGGTTTCTGTGTCCGCCATGCCATGACGCAATCTTCCTCGAGCCCGCGATTGCCGCCTTGAAATTCGGCGGCCTCCCGCTGGTCTTCGGCATGACCATGGTCGCGGGCGTCATCCAGTCCCTGCTGTCGCCGATTCTGAACCGCATCCGGCCGCTGCTCCCGCCCGAGATCGGCGGCCTCGTCATCTTCCTGGTCGGCACCAGCATTGCCGCGATCGGTTGCCGCTACATGATCGGTATCGGCGTAAAGGAGCCGGTCGGCCGCGATTATTGGCTGGTCGCGGCAGTGACGCTCATGACCACCGTAGGCTTGAACGTCTGGGGCAGGGGCCAGGCCAAGCTGCTGTGCACGATGGTCGGGATCTCGGTCGGTTATGGCCTGGCGATGCTCACGGGGGTGTTGCCGAAGGAAGCGCTGGGCGTGCTCAGCGAATTGCGCCTGTTTGCGATCCCGCACTTCGCGCACGGCGGCTGGGCGTTCTCGCCGGAGATGATCCCGCCGTTCACGGTGGCGGCGCTCGCCGTCACGCTCAAGGGAATCGGCGACATCACGGCGCTGCAACGGATTAACGACGCCGGATGGGTGCGTGCCGAGATGGGTTCGATCAGCCGCGGCACGCTCGCCAACGGCTTGGCCAATGTGTTCGCCGGGCTCGTCGGCACGCTGGGGCTCACGCCGTCGACGGCCAATATCGGCCTGCAGGCGGCGACCGGCGTGAGCAGCCGCGTCATCGGATTTGCCATCGGCGCCATCCTCCTCGCATTGGCCTTTCTGCCATCGGCCACCGGCTCGCTCATCCTGATGCCGCGTCCGGTCATGGGAGCGGCGCTGCTGTTCTCGGCTTGCTTCGTCCTGATCAGCGGGCTGCAGACCATCACCTCGCGCATGCTGGATGCCCGGCGCACCATCGTGATCGGTCTCGGCATCTCGAGCGGCGTCGCGGCGGAGCTCATCCCGAGCTTCGCCACGGATATTCCGCACGCGCTCCAGCCGATCGTGAGCTCGTCCATCGTTCTCGGCACGACCACCGCACTGCTGCTCAACGGCCTGTTTCGCATCGGTCAGCGGCGGCGGGTGAGGCTCGCGCTCGATCCGGCGGCCCCGGATGCGGTCGCCGAGGTGAACGAATTTTTCGACGCGGCCGGCCGCGGCTGGGGCGCGCGTCCCGACGTGCTCGTCCGCGTTGCATTCGGGATCAACCAGGCGATCGAAGCCATTCGCGAGCACTGCGAGCCGGAGGGACCGATCACGATCGAAGCGCGCTTCGACGAATTCAACCTCGATGTCAGGATCAGCTACCGCGGCGCGGCGCTGGAATTTCCCGATGAGCGGCCCTCCGGGAAGGAGATCATGGAAACCGACGCCGGCTACCGGCGCCTGGCCGGATACATGCTCCGGCAGAATGCCGACCGCATTCGCACCTCGGTCAAGGACGGCGAGTGCGTGCTGGAATTCCATTTCGATCATTGAACGGTGCGGCCGGGCGTCCGCCGGCGCGGTCGGAGGCCAGGCCGCCGAATCATTGGCTACGATACGAAGATATTTCTTGACTACGGCGCGAAGCTGTGGTAGGACTTGCGCATCCTCGCTCAGGAGGGGCTGTCTTCTAGAGACGATCCTGACGATGGAGCGGGGAGTGGCGTCCTGCGGCTGCGGCTCGTAACCGCGGACTCGGGAGGTCCGGGACACCGCCCGCCAGGCATGATGACCTGGCTGCGAGGAGCTCGCTGCACGGATCCGGAGGCAATGCCGGAGATGGAAGCGCGG
>DASSJW010000517.1:0-7899 GCA_035690995.1 Xanthobacteraceae bacterium | reverse complement strand
GAACTGCTCGATCCCGAAGGCGCGGACGACGAGCTCCCAGAGCGCGAAAATGCCGACGATGACCACCCACGGAAGGATGTGGCGCAGGGTCTTGCGCCGCAACAGGTATGGCTTGCGCGGTCGCGCCGGCGGAGCGTCGTCGAGAATGTCGGTCGTGACCACCAAACGGTTCTCGCCTCAGGTTGCCGTCGATCGGGCGGCGCTGATGTGCTCGCGCAGTTCCTGGACCAGCGCGACCGAGTAGGGTTCATAGGTGGTGTCGAGCTTGCGCGGCCGCGGCAGATCGACCGCGCGCTCCGCAATGATGCGGCCGGGTCTTGCGCTCATCACCAGCACCCGGTCGGCCAGGAATACCGCCTCGCGCAGATCGTGGGTGACGAGGATGACGGTCGGCCGGCGGGCGAGCCACAGATCCTGCAGGGCGAGCCACAGCTCCTCGCGCGTGAACATGTCGAGCGAGGCGAAGGGCTCGTCGAGCATGAGCAGAGAGGGATCGTGGATCAGCGCACGGCACAGCGATGCGCGCTGCTGCATGCCGCCGGAAAGCTGCCAGGGAAAGCGATCCTCGAATCCCTTGAGACCGACCAGTGCGAGGAGGTCACGCGCCTTCGTCAGATAGGCCGCTCGTTCACGCTTGAGCCGCGAGCAATGCGGCTCGACGATCTCCAGCGGCAACATCACGTTGGCGAGCGTCGTGCGCCAGGGCAGCAGGGTTGGATTCTGGAAGGCCATGCCGGCGATGTTCAGGGGCGCAGTCACCTCGCGGCCGCTGACCACGACGGCGCCTGCCGTCGGCGGCCACAGCCCGGTGACCACCTTCATCAGGGTGGACTTGCCGCAACCGGACGGCCCGACCACGGCCACGAATTCCCCGTTGCTGACCTGCAGCGTCGCCCGGTGCAGGGCGAGCGTGCCGTCGGCGTCTTCGCCATAGCGCAATGAGACGCGGTCGAGATCGACGAAGTTCATTGCGACCTCTGCCATTCGTTCCAGCGATCCGGGCGTCGATGACGCCGGGAGGCGGAGCGAGTTGATGCACGCCTATCCCGGGCTTGCTGCTCCCGGCGTGCAATACAAGAGTCGTGCCAGCCGCAGCACGCTCATGAATTATGGCACGCTCGCGCGGGCCGCGGCGAGCGAAGGATGGCACGAAAAGTGCTTTAATGCAGGCTTGGCCTGCCCCGACTGGAGGGCCGAGATCGGTGACATCCAGCGGATCAGCCTCGAGATCGGCGCCGCGTCTTCATCGGATATCGCGAGCGCACTGTGCAGATGGAGGTGCTCAAATGATCGACCGTCCTGACAATAACGCGCGGACCGTCTTCGATATTCGGGTGCTTGGCCGGCTGGTGTCGTTGTCCCTGCTGTTCGCCGCCTTGCCCGTCGCCGCCGCCCATGCGGAGACGAAGAATGTCAAGATCATGATGGATTGGATCATTCAGGGCACGCACGCGCCATTCTTCGTGGCGCAGGACAAAGGGTACTTCAAGGCAGCGGGCGTGACCGTCGACGCGATCGATGCGGGAAGGGGCGCCACCAATGTCGCCGTCAGCGTCGCCGGCGGCGTCTACCAATTCGGCTGGGTCGATTTGCCTTCGATGATCCGGTTCAACGCAGCAAATCCGGGCTCTCCCCTGGTCGCCGTCTATATGAGCTTCGACGAATCGCCGCTGGCGGTGATTACGCGCAAGAGCGCCGGCATCCGCAAGCCCGCCGATCTCGACGGCAAGAAGATCGCGGGCGGACCCGGTACCGCCGTGCATGACACGATCTCAATCTTGCTCAAGGCCGCCGGCGCCGAAAGCGTCAAGATCAATTGGGTGGCGGTGCAGCCGCAATTGTTCGGCCCGATGCTCAAGCGCGGCGACGTCGACGGCACCGGCGGCTTTACCAACTCGAACATTCCGGCCGCGCTCGAGCTCGGGCTGACGCTCGACGATCTCTTCGTGATCAAGTACTCGGACTTCGGCGCCGACATGTATGGCCTGGCCCTGGTCACCCCGAAGAAATTCGCCGACGAGAACCCGCAGACCGTGCGCGGCGTGGTCAAGGCGCTCAACCAGGGTACCAAGGACACGATCGCATCCCCGCAAAAGGCCCTGGAGGTTCTCAAGGGCGTCGATCCGATGATGAAGCTCGACATCGAGCGGGTGCGCCTCGATATCGCGCTGGGGCTGACCAACACACCCTATGTCATGGCAAACGGGCTCAGCTCGGTCACGCCGGAGAAATTGCAAAAGACCATCGACGCGATGGTGAGCGCCTATCAGCTGCCGGTCAGTCCCGAGCCGGCAACTGTGTACACCGATCGGTTCCTTCCGCCGCCGGCCGAGCGGATGCCACCGAAGGGCATGAACTAGTCGAGCTGGCGCATGGCGCGACCAGTTCGGTCGGGACGCGAATCGGCGCTCCCAACGCGACGGTCGCCGGTGCCATCCCTGCGGGGATGCAATGTGCGGGCGAAGCCTCGCTGATCCGTCGGTCCTTGACCACCAAAATGCGGTCGGCCCGCCGAATCAGCGCCGGCCGATGCGCCACGACGATGCGCGTGATCGGCATCTTCGCAACGAGATCGGCGATCGTGTCTTCCGTGGCCTCATCGAGATTGGCGGTGCCCTCGTCGAGCACGAGAATGCGCGGCCGGGCGTAGAGCGCCCGCGCCAGCAGCACGCGCTGGCGCTGGCCGCCGGAGAGCGTCGATCCCATGTCGCCGACCAGGCCGAGATACTGCATCGGCGCGCGCATGATGTCGTCGTGCACCTGCGCCGCCATGGCGGCCTCCTGCACCCGCTTCATGTCGAGGTCGGGATCGAAGAAGGCGATGTTGTCCGCGATCGTGCCGGAGAGGAGGCGGTCGTCCTGAGCGACGACGCCCACGTGGGAGCGCCACGCGCGCCACAGCTCAGGGTCGGCGCGATGCCCGTCAAGATCGATGGTGCCCGAGGTCGGCCGGTGCAGGCCGAGAAGGAGCTTCAGCAGCGTCGTCTTGCCGCCGCCCGAGGGGCCGGTGATCGCGACGAAACTGCCGGGCTCGATGTCCAAATCGATGTCCTGGAGGGTGAACTGGTCGGAGGCGCCGTAGCGGAACGATAGCTCGCGCACCTTGATCGCGCCTTTCACGTCCAGGCTCTGCATCCGCGCGGCATCGCTCTCCGGCTCGGCGCTGACGATGTCGGCCAGCCGGTCGAGGTGCAGGCCGAGCAGGCGGAACTGCACGAGCTGATTGATGAAGCCCACGGCACGGTCATTGAGCGTCTGGCGAAACGACAGGAACGCGAACAGCATGCCCACCGAGAAGCCTTGGCCGGTCAGGATCAGGCGGGCCCCGAGATAGACGATGATGACGTAGACCAGCCCGGTCAGCAGGGTCTGAACGCACGCCATCGAGATCTGATACTTGCCGACGGAGATGCCGGCATTGGTTACATCGGCGCTGAGATTGCGCCAGGCGCTTTCGCGCTCGGCCTCGCGCCCCATCAGCTTGATGGTGGTCGCCGCCCGCACCGATTCCATCAGGTGCGACTGCTCCTTGGCGCGGGCCAGGATCTCCTCTTCCATCCGATGGCGCATGCCGGGAAACAGTGCGAACACGAGCGCCAGGTGCAGCAGGAGGGCGAACACCACGATCGCTGCCAAGGTGGCCGAATAGAAGAACAGGATGATCGTGGCGATGAACGCCATCACCCCGTCGATGATCGAGGAAACCACCCCGCGGGTGATGGCCTCCTGGATCGGCTGCACCGCGCCGATGCGCGAGAGCACGTCGCCGACGTGACGCTTCTCGAAGAACTCGGCCGGCAGGCGCAGCATGTGGCGGATCAGATTGCCGACGATCTGGAAGCTCAGGAGATGGCCGAAGACCCGCAGCGTCCAGCCGCGCAAGGCTTCCACCAGCGCCTGGATGACGACCAGCGCGCCGAAGGCGAGCGCGAGCACCGTGAGGAGATCCTGATCGGCGTGAAAGACCGCTTCATCGATGACGAGCTGGATCTGGAACGGGGCGGCGAACGCCGCGATCTGCAGCACGACCGACAGCACGATCACGTGCAGGAAGGCGCTCGCGAAGCCGGTCATCTGCGACCACAGGCTCGACAGCCGGACCGGCGCACGCGCATGCACGACGCGGAAATTCGCCGTGGGTGTGAGCTCGAGCACCACCCCGGTGAAGTGTTTCGACACCTCGGCGAGCGGCAGCGTGCGCACGCCGATGGCGGGATCGTGGATCACGATGGAGCGGGACGTCACCGAGCGCAGCACGACGTAGTGATTGAGGTCCCAATGCAGGATCGCCGGCGCCTTGACCTTGGCGAGGGCGGAGAGCTCGACCCGCAGCGGGCGGGAGGAAAGTCCCAGCTGGTCCGCGAGCCCCATCAGGCTTCGCAGCGACATTCCCGATAGCGACAGCGCGAAGCGCTGGCGCAACCCGTTGAGATCGACGTCGTGGCCGTGAAAGCGGCCGATCATGGCGATGCAGGCGAGCCCGCATTCCGCCACCTCGCTTGCCAGCACCAGCGGCAGGCGCGGCGCACGCGACAGATTGAGGTGTTCGAGCACGCTCATGACCGCTGCGCCACTGCGAAGAGCGGATCGAACAACCAGCGGATCAACGAACGCCGGTCGAACACCACGTCGGCGGTGAGAAGCATGCCGGGCTGCAGCGGGATCACCTCGCCGTAAGCCTGGATGTCCTCGTGTGCCAGGGCCACGCGGACCCGGAACACCGGCTCCTCGATCTTCAGGCCGGGAATCGAAATCTCGGTGGGGCCGAGCACGGTTCGCGAGATGGTCTTGATCGCGCCTTTCACCGTGCCGAAGCGCTGATGCGGAAAGGCCTGGAGCATGAGGCGCGTGTCCTGCCCGGGACGGATGAAGCCGGCGGCGCTCGACGGCGCGAGCAGCTCGGCTTCGAGCTTCGCTCCTTCCGGTATGACCACGGCGACCGTGCCGCCCGGCGATACCGGCTGTCCGGCGGCGATCGGCAACGCCGCGACCCGCCCGCCGACGGGTGACAGCACGAATTGGACCCGCCGCGCCTCCGCGTCATTCATGCGCTGCTCGAGGCTTGCTTCCGCCGCCCGGCTTTCGGCCGCGGCGGTCGCCTTCTCCAGCACGATGGCCGACATCCGCGCGGTGACATCGGCGATGTCGCGCTCGGTGCTCGAAATCAGGCGGCGCTGGGTGGCCATGTCCTGTTCGGCGGAGAGGGCGGCGGCCCGGCGCGCGTCGCGGTCGCGCAGCGCCAACAACCCGCGTGCCGCCAGCTCCTCGCTGCGGGCGGCCTCCTGGCGGGCGAGCGCAAGCCGCTTGTCCTGCAGCTCGGCCTGCATCCGCACCTGTTGCAGCTCGCCACGGAGCTTTCCCAGGCGCGCGAGCGCCTGAGCGGATTCCGCGTCGAGCCGCTCGATCTGGGTCTGCGCCTTGGCACGCGCGGCCTCGGCCTCGGTGCGCAACTGCGCCATGGCCTGCTCGCCGACATTGCCGGTGGCGGTCTCGGCGGCGATCTGGATCTCGGCGAGCTTCGCACCCCGTTCGATGCGGTCTCCCTCCTTGACTCCCATGCTCAGGATGAATCCGGCGGAGGAGGCGGTGGCACGAATGAGACCCTGGTCGGGGACAAGCCAGCCCGTGACCGTCGCCTTGCGCGCGTAGGTCGCCACTGACACGAAAATCAGCGCCGTCAGCACGATGCCGGCCAGGACCAATCCCAGGCAACGGACCGAAAGCGGCGTGGCGAGAACGACCGACCCCGATAAACGGCGGCGGGTAGCGTGGAAGACCGCCTCATGCCGGAACAAGTCGTTCATCACCCCACCCACGGCAAAGTTCAGTCGATGATCCGCGGCCCCGGCATGCGCCGAGCCGTCGGCGGTTCACTTCGGGCAGCCGCCGCCGACAAAATCCTTGTCGTTCCACACCGCCCAGCAGCCATTATCGAAGTTCAACTGGATGGTGATCGGTCCGATCGGGATTTCGAGCACCCTGGCGCCGGAGACGAGGCCGACCTCGTGCACCGACACGTCGCGGACCCGACTGCCAGAATTGTTGTCCGGCTGCGGAGAAGGCATCTGGTTGCTCCTCTTATCCGCGTCGTCCGTGCTGTCGACAACGCGCGGCGTGTGATTGCGAGCTTGCCTTGCCGCCTTTGGTCTGCGCTGTGATGGAGATCACGGATGTTGCGATTGTTCTCTTGGAGCGGCTTCCGTCGGAACGCCCGCCGCTGCACGAATGAGCGAGCCGGCGTGCGACTGACGCCGGCTCGTCTTCGGGTCGATCCACTCAACCCGTGTTCTTCGGGCCGGTCGGATAGTCGCCGAGCACGGGCTTGGTGTCGAAATCGCCATCGAGCCAGCAATAGGCCATCCCGAGCAGGATGCCCGGGACGATGAACGGGATGATCCCGCCATTGATCTGGTCGATCTCGCCGTCGGCGAGCGTGCACAGCGCGATGTCGGAGTGAGACATGCGGTCCGCCTTTCGTCCGCGCGGCGTCAGCGCGGCAGCGTGCCGGTGGCGCCCACCAGCACCCATTGAAAGTCGAACGGCCGATCCGACCAGATGGAGACGTTGAGGTTGGTGCCGAGGGGAAGGCCGGGATAGCCGGGCGTGCCGCCGGCGACCGCATCGAGTTCGTCATTGCGCAGCAGGCGCGTGGCCTGCTCGACCGCTACGGTGGAGTACTTGCTCATGGTTCTCTCCATTTGCATTCGCCGGTCCGCATGGCCGGCGCTTTCCACCGTGACAAAGACCGCGTCGAGCGGCAGTGACTGCAGTCACAGATTCAGCGAATGCCGGAGCGGCTTGCGAGCGGATTGGCCATAGCGCGAAACTATGCAGCAACGAGGCGCGGCTCGCACATCGCTCAGTTGAGCAGCCGGTTCCGGTCGTTCCGGCTTTCCACCACACGAAGATCGATCTTGCCGATCAGTTCGGCTCGACGTGTCTCAGCGGCTTTCAGGGCGGCCAAAGCCTGCTGCAATGTGCTCCAGTTGGAACCCAAGAAGACAATGCCGCCGATGACAGCCGCAAGCGCGCCAATCATGATCGTAGGATCGAACCTGACGATTCCGATTGTCATCGCTGCGATCAATATGCCTCCGACCGCCGTGAAGGCCTTTGAAATCAGAATGATCTTTCGGCAGCTCTCGATCTCCTCGGCAAGCTTCTCGATCCGCGCCTCGAGGTCCAGGATCTGTTCGCGAAGATCACCATCGTGCATATGAATCTACTCAGACGTCACCTTGTCCCGGCAACTTGCGACAGCAGCGAAATCAAAGCTTGAGCGGCCGCCGCAAATATTGCCCGCGGGCCGGTCCGACGATCTCGCCCTGATGATAGACCAAAGCGCCGCGCAGGAAGGTGCTCTTCACCCGGCCCGTCAGCTCTTGCCCTTCGAACGGGGAATATCCTTGCTTGGATTCCGACTCGGCCGCACGAACCACGAAGCTTTCGTGCGGGTCGACCAGCGCGATGTCGGCGTCGAAACCCGGTGCGATATCGCCCTTGTTGAGCAGGCCGAAGCGCCGGGCCGGGTTCCAGGCCAGAAGTTCGGCCATGTGATTGTAGGACATTCCGCGCTTGCTGCCTTCGCTCACCACGCCCGAGAGCAGATACTCGGTGCCGCCAAATCCGGCCTTGGCGAGCCAGATATCGTTCGGGTCGTCCTTGGACCACTTCTGCTCGCTCGAGCAGCAAGCGTGATCGCTGACGATCCAATCGATCTTGCGGTCGAGCACGGCCTGCCATAACGACTCGACGTCTTCGCGCGGCCGGATCGGCGGATTGACCTTGGCATGCACCGCGCATTCGCAGTCGGTATCCAGGAGCAAGTGTCCCACCGTGACCTCGCGCCGGAACGCGATGTGCGGAAAGACCTGCTGCATGGTCCAGGCCGCGTCCACC
>DASSJW010000516.1:0-3456 GCA_035690995.1 Xanthobacteraceae bacterium | reverse complement strand
AAATTGGCGAGCGTGAAGCCGCCGGGTTCGAGCGAACCCGGCACATAGGCGCGCAGGCTGTATTGCATCACCGCAGCCAGCGCGGCCACGAAGCCGAACGCACACAGTGCGGCCGGCGACACCAGGACGCGCAACAACGGTCCTGATGTCATAACGCCCCGCCCGGACGGGTCGGTACCCACGTGCGGGGACGTCGTCAGGCCGTCAGTTGATGATGTTCTCTGTGAACCATTTGCGCCACTCCGCGGTCTTCTCCGCGCGCAGCTTGTGATCGATGACGATCGCCTGTTTGTTCCACTGGTCGGCGGTGGTGAACACTCCTGGCAGCTTGGCGATCTCCGGGTCGACTTTCGCGTCGAGGACCACCGGGCTGCCCTTCTTGAACTTGGCGACTTCGGCCTGCACTTGCGGGTCCAAAGCGATGTTGATGAATTTGTAGGCGAGCTCCGCCTTCTTGGAGCCTTTCATGATGGCGACGCTGTCGACGCCGAGGACCGCGCCTTCCTTTGGGATCACGAGCTGGATCGGTACGCCCTCGCCGGCCATGTAGTGGGCGTTCATCGACAGGATCACCTGGACCGGCGTTTCGCCGTTGGCGATGAGCTGCTGGCTGTTCGCGTCGTTGGTGTAATAGGCCTTGAAGCTCGGCTTCAGCGCCTTGAGCTTGGCTTGCCCTTTTTCCCAGGTCGCAGCGTCGCCGCCTGACAGCATCGCGGCGACGACGATGAGGTGGCTGGGATCGAAGTCGGGCGCGGCAAGCTTGCCTTTGATCTCGGGCTTCCAGAGATCCGCCCAGCTCTCGAAAGCCACGCCTTTGAGGAGGTCGGGTCGGTAGCCGATGGTGTAGACGTAGGCCCAGGTGCCGATGTGATAGGGGCTGATCTTGGCCTGTTCGACCAGATTGCGGGCGTTCGGCACCTTGGCGAGATCGAGCTGCTCATAGAGACCATCGTTCGCATAGAGCCAGCCGACGTGCGATGTCGTGAACGTGATGTCGCTCTCGGGATTGCCCTTGGCAAGCTTCTCTTTGTTCAGCCGATCGATGGTGCCGCCCGTGATGTACTCGACCTGCACGCCGGTTTCGGCCGTAAACTTCTTGCCGATGATATTGGCGACCATGTCGCGCCAGCTGCCGCCCCATACGCTGACAACGAGCTTGTCCTGAGCCGTGGCCGGCATCGGCGCCAACAACAGGGCCAACGCGCCGAGCGCCATGGAAAGCCGCTTCATGCTCATACCTCTCCGTTTTCCTCGATGAGCCCCTCGACGCCCGGCGGATTTGGCAACAAGCCGAGCACGCCCCTCGACATCCGGCTTGCCATTATTCGGTCAGACCACGGAGCTTGTCCAGCGCGGCGGCACGATACTGCGGGTCCCGTGGCAGGCTTTATCGGGCCGCGCAACTTTGGCGCGAAGGTTGGTCAACGCGACGCGATCAGGCAAGATTGCATGCCGTAACAGGAGTGCATCGCGATGGGACCGCGCTTGGAGCGCAGCGATCGACCGAAAACGCAGAAAGCCGACACCGTCGCGGGCGCTTATCTTGCGTTATTGGCCAATCGGGGCGTCGACTATCTGTTTGGCAATGCCGGGACCGATTTTGCGCCGCTGATAGAAGCCTATTCGCGGGCAACGCAAACTGGCGTCGCGGTCCCGCGGCCGATCCTGGCAACGCACGAAAATCTCGCCGTCGCGATGGCGCACGGCTACGGCATGGTGTCTCGCCGGATACCAGCCGTGATGGTGCATGTCAGCGTCGGCACGGCAAACATGATCTGCGCGGCCATGAACGCGGCGCGTGAAAACGTCGCGATTCTGCTCACCGCGGGAAGATCGCCGCTCACGGAGACCGGCTTGTTGGGATCGCGCGACGGCTACATCCATTGGGCGCAGGAGATGTACGATCAGGCGGGCATGATCCGCGAAATCGTCAAATGGGACTACGAGCTGCGAAACGGCGAGCAACTTGCCACGGTGGTCGACCGCGCCCTCGCGATCGCGGCGACGGAGCCGCGCGGCCCCGTCTATCTCTCCTTGCCGCGTGAGGTGATCGCGGCGCCGCTGCCGGACCGCGAGCAGCTGTCGCCCTCGCGGTTCGCCGCGGCGGCGCCTGCGGCGCCCGATGCAGACGCGATTGCGGCGGCCGCGGAAATGCTCGCGCAGGCGAAGCGGCCGCTGATCGTGACCTCGAATGTCGGAAGGGACGCGGCGGCATTCGCGGCACTGGCGAAGTTTGCCGAGCGTTTTGCGATACCCGTCGTTCAGCATCGTCCGCGTTATCTTTCGCTGCCGTCGTCACATCCCATGAATCTCGGATACAATCCGGCGCAGCTGGTGCAGAAGGCCGACACCGTCCTGGTAATAGAGTGCGACGTTCCCTGGATTCCGAGCCAGGTCGCGCCTGCCGAGCACTGCAAGATTATCCAGTGCGGTCTCGACCCCTTGTTCGAGCGCTACCCGATCCGCGGCTTTCCTTGCGACATCGCAATCACGGGAAGCGCCCTGGCGACTCTTTCCGCACTGGTCCCGGCGCTCGAGCAGAAGAGCACGGCCGAATCGATCGCGTTGCGTCGGCGCTGGATCGCGGACGAACGCGCGAGCCTGACCGCGGCCTATAAGACGGCGCTCGATGCCGCGGCCCGTCGGACCCCGCCCGATCCCGTGTGGGTGAGCCATTGTATCGGCCGTACCAAGGAGCCGCGCTGCATCGTCATCAATGAGTACACGTTGTTCCCTGAGCATTGCACCTTCGAGTCTCCAGATCTGTATTTCGGATCAAGCTCCGCCTCAGGTCTTGGTTGGGGTCCCGGCGCAGCGCTCGGTGCCAAGCTCGCGCGTCCGGAAAGTCCGGTCATGGCCGTGGTCGGTGACGGCGCCTATATGTTCAGCAATCCTGCCGCCGTCCATCACGCCGCCGCATTGCACGATCTGCCCGTTCTCTTTGTGGTCATGAACAACGCCATGTGGGGTGCGGTCCAGCGCAGTACCTTGGCCATGTATCCCGATGGGATGGCGTCCAGGAGCAACGAGGCGAACTTCGTGCAGTTGGGGAAACTGCCGGCGTTCGAACAGATCTGCGAGGCCGCCGGCGGCTACGGCGAACGCGTGGACGATCCGGCGGTGCTCCCTGAGGCGCTCGAGCGCGCAATGTCCGTCGTAAAGAATGAAAGGCGGCAAGCGCTCTTGAATGTGATCTGCGGACCCGGCGGAACAGCGTGAACGGCTCCGGGGCAATATGCGTAGCGGTACGTGCTGCCGCCACCGAGCGTACAGCCATGCGGTTCTCGGCACCGGTACCGTGGGCCGCACGAACGAGCCCTCATTGCGGTTGCGAAGTCGCCCTCCGGCTTCGACGCAGACGAAACCATGAACGGCCTAACGTGTGAGCGCGCTGGGTGCGGGCCCATCGGCTCTCGAGCATGAACCTCCATTCGGTCAACTCGTCACCCATGATGC
>DASSJW010000515.1:0-3624 GCA_035690995.1 Xanthobacteraceae bacterium | reverse complement strand
CAGCACACGCCCGGCATGGAGAGATTGATGCGCGCTCCGAGCGCATCGCGCGCAAGCCCGGCTGCGTGCATCAGAAAGCCGATCGCCGCGCGCGGGCTCGCGTGGGTGTGCACGACGGTCTCCGGCACCGGCAGTGCGGCTTCGAGGCCCGCTAACGGCTCGCGGATGATGCCGGAAAAGAATCCCGAAGCCGCTTTGTTGGGCTTGCCGGGCCGCACCACGATGCTCGGCAGCCGAATGCCGACGCCGTCGCAGAAGCCGCGCCGGGTGTAGTCGGCGAGCAGGGTTTCGCCAATCGCCTTCTGCGCGCCGTAGGAGGTCAAGGGCGTGAGATGAAAGTCGTCAGGAATCGTGTCTGGGAACGGCGCGCCGAACACCGCGATCGATGACGTATAGACCAGCCGGGGCCTGTAGCCGTCGCCGGTCGCGCGGATGGCCTCGAGCAGTGCGCGGGTGCCGTCGAGATTGACGCGATAGCCCTTGTCGAAATCGAGCTCGGCTTCGCCCGATACCACTCCGGCGAGATGGAAGATGATATCGGGCCGGCCTTCGACGGCGCGGGCTGCTTCGCCGGCCGTGGACAGATCCGCCGCGATCATTGCGGACCGCCCGGCGAAGTTGCTGGCCGGGGTCGGCGGCACCACGTCCAGCAGCGTCAGCTTGTCGATCCGGCGGCCATGGAGTTCGCCGTCCTTGGCGAGCCGTCCGGTCAGCTTGCGCCCGATCATGCCGGCCGCGCCGGTGATGAGTATGTGCACGAAGTTTGCTCCTTATCCCGGCGATGGTCGCGCGCCGTTCAACTCGCTGAGGCTCGCCCTCTGCCTGCCATCCGCGTCGAAGTTATCCGGCGCCAGCCAGCGTTCGAATGCGGCCTTGCGCGCGGGCCACTCGCTCTCGATCATCGAGAAGAAGGCGGTGTCGCGGTTGCGGCCTTTTGCGATCATGTGCTGGCGCAGCACGCCTTCAAAGACGAAACCATAGCGCAGTGCCGCCCGGCGCGACGGCGCGTTGAGTGCGTTGCACTTCCATTCGTAGCGGCGGTAGCCGAGTGTCTCGAACGCGTAGCGCGCGAGCAGGTACTGCGCCTCGGTTCCGAGCGGCGTGCGCTGCAGGGCGGGCGAATACAGGATATGGCCGACCTCAATCACGCCCATGGCCGGGCGGATCTCCATCAGCGTCGCGATCCCCAACGCTTGCCCGGAGCGGTCGACGATCGCGTAGGAGTAAGGATCGTCGAGCTTCACCCGTCCGTCGAGCCACTCGGCGAAGGCGGCGAAGTCGGCAAGCGGGCCATACGCCGACATATAGGTCCAGATCTGGTCGTGGCCCGCCACCGCCTTCCACAAGGCCGCAGCGTGTCTCGGATCCAGCCGTTCGATCCGGCCGAAGCGACCGTCGAGGGTCACGGCACCGGGCCGCCGCGCCGGGCTCGCATCGACCGGCAGGCCGACCGGCTGACCGGTGATCGGATGCGGCTCGGATCCGCTCGGCGACGCGGCGATCATCGCGTCTTCATGTCGTCGCGGAAGAAGCCGTTGATCTCGGCATGCGCGGCGGCCTCCTTGAATGCGTCGAAGCGGCCGTCGCTCGCGATCTCTTTCGTCGCGCGGATGAACGCGCCCCAGGCGACGCGCGCAAGCGTGCCGCCGACGCTGATGCGGCGGACACCGAGCGCTTCGAGGTCGGCGACCGTGATGCCGAGGGCGCCTGGCATCAGCACGTTGACCGGCTTGGGTGCGGCCGCCTTCACCACCGCCGCGATTTGCTCTGGGGTGCGGATGCCCGGCGCGTAAAGGCAATCGGCGCCGGCGGCGGAATAGGCCTTCAGCCGCCGGACCGTCTCATCGAGATCGGGGCGGCCGACCAGGAAACATTCGGCGCGGCCGGTCAGCAGAACATCACCGCCGGCTTTGTCGATCGCCGCGCGCGCCGCTTTCATGCGCGCCACCGCAAGGTCGAGATCGTAGAGCGGCTCGTTCTTGTCGCCGGTCGAATCCTCGATCGACAATCCCGCGACGCCGGTCTCGACGCACAGCCGCACGCTCTCCGCGACGCCCTCGGGCGCCTGCGCATAGCCGCCTTCGAAATCGGCATTCACGGGAAGGTCGGTTGCGGCAACGATCTCGGCGATATGCGCAAGCATGTCGTCGCGCGACACCGCCGCATCGGGAAGGCCGCGCGAGAACGCGAAACCGGCGCTCGTGGTGGCGAGCGCCTTGAAGCCGAGATGCTGCAAGTAGCGCGTGGTGCCGATGTCCCACGGATTGGGAATGACGAAGCATCCCCCGGCATGCAGTTTGCGGAACGCAGCGCGTTTTTCGACGACAGTGGCCATGGGATTCCTTCCGATTGCGGGGTGGTAACTTCGACCGGATCGGACCCGATTGTCTCGAACCATCCGCCGTGTAGGATGGACCGGGTGCCGCGCTCATTCCAGCCGAAAGAGCTGGAGCGCTGGTCCGCTGCTCTTGAGGGAGGGCCCACGATGCCGTCGTTTGCCGATCAAGCCGCCAGCCGTCGCAAGTTCCTGCAGTTCCTGGCCGGAAGTCCGCTGCTCGCCGCCGGCGGGCTCGAAGCCTTCGCCGGCGAAGGCCCGATACCCGGGACCAAGCTGCCCGATCCGCTGATGTGGGCGCCGATGCGCACCACCGAACTGATCAAGACGCCCAAGGAGGCGATCAACGTCTTCGATTTCGAGCCGGTCTGCCGCGCCAACGTTCCGCCTGCGCATTTCGGCTACATGGCCTCCGGTATCGATGACGAGGTCACGTTGCGCGCCAATCGCGAGGGCTTCTTGAAATTTCAGCTGCGCCCGCGTCGGCTGGTCGACGTCAGCAAGGTCGACATGTCGGTCGATATTCTCGGCGTGAAGTACCCGAGCCCCATCGTGCTGGCGCCGGTCGGCGGCCAGCGGTCGTTCCACGACGAGGGCGAGGTCGCCTCGGCCCGCGCCGCCAAGGTTGGAAATCATCTGCAGATCCTGTCGACCGCGACCAGCCTCGGGGTCGAGGACGTCAGCGCCGCGCGCGGCCAGCCGATCTGGTACCAGCTCTACGCCACCAACAAATGGGAGGTGGCGGAGGCCATGGTGAAGCGCGCCGAGAAGGCGGGCTGTTACGCGGTGGCGGTGACGATCGACCGCAGCGGCGGCCGCAACCAGGAGACCCTGTTCCGGATGCGGCCCTCCGATACCCGCGACTGCAATGGCTGCCACGACCGTTCAAGCCTGCAGGCGAGCATGAAGACCCGTGCCATGTATCAAGGCATCGACCTCTCGGGGCTGACAAACACCCAGTCCTCGGCCATGACCTGGGACTACTTCAAGCGCCTGCGCGACACCACCAAGATGAAGATCGTACTCAAGGGCATCCTCGCCTGGGAGGACGCGGTGCTCGCTGCCGACAACGGCATCGACGCGATCATCGTGTCCAATCACGGCGCCCGCAGCGAGGATTCCGGGCGATCGACCATCGACGCATTACCGGAAATCGTCGAAGCCGTGAACGGCCGCATCCCGATCATCGTCGACAGCGGCTTCCGTCGCGGTTCCGACATCGTCAAGGCATTGTGCATCGGCGCGAACGCGGTCTGCGTCGGTCGGCCCTATATCTGGGGTCTTGGCGC
>DASSJW010000514.1:0-2061 GCA_035690995.1 Xanthobacteraceae bacterium | reverse complement strand
ATCGGCCAGCTCAAGCCCCAGACAAAGGCGAGGAGCACGAGCAGGAATTTGGCCTTGGTGATCTCGTCCAATCCGTGCTGCGCGACCACGAACCACCTTTGGAAGATTGCACCGGATGGCCCGTGCGGGCGCGAGCGAAATGCGGAACTCCGTCCGCCCTCTGCCGGTCGAACCTCGGCGAGGCGGGCGCCCTTCATAAACGCAAGCGCAGGAGAAGCAAGACGGCGCCTCCGGCCGCGGCCGCCCTTGATCCCGCCGGACGCAAGGTCAAAGTTACGCGGCGAAAACAAAATGTGTCAGGGAGGCAATACGCAATGCCCATGCAGGAGCGCGCCACCGCCGGGGATCCCGATGGTGCCGTCAAGAGCGGCGACGGCAGCACCTGGGCCGTGCATTTTCCCGGCAATCTGCGCTGGAGCAATGCCATGCAGATCGTCAAAGGAATGGCGCCCTATGGCGCGATTGCCATGGACGAGGTCGACCGCATCGGCCGGCGGCTCGCCGCGCGCGCCGGAGAGGCCGACCTCGACCGCGTCTGGCGCGAGGAATGGGCTGCGATGGCGGATCGCGTCGTTGCCGTCGCCGACTCCGCCGCCTCCGAACAGCGCCACATCACCGCCGGCAACAACTACATGCGCGCGGGCAACTATTACTACAGCGCGGAACGGTTCATCCCGCCTGGGCCGGAGAAGATGGCGATGTATCACAAGGCGTTGCGCGCCTATCGCGCGGCCATGGAGCGCCTGCATCCCGAGATCGAACGCGTCGAGGTGCCCTACGAGAACACCAGCTTGCCCGCCTATTTCGTGAAGGGCGCGGGTACCGGTCGGCGCCCGACGGTCGTGCTGTTCGACGGGATGGACAATGCCAAGGAAATGAGCGTGATCTTCGCGGGGCTCGATTTCGCCAAGCGTGGCATCAACACGCTCGCCATCGATGGCCCGGGGCAAGCCGAGGCGCTGCGCCTTCGCAACATCCACAGCCGCTACGACTACGAGGTGCCCGGCACCGCGGCTTACCACTACGTCGTCTCCCGCGCGGAGGTCGATCCCAAGCGCGTCGCGGTCATGGGTTACAGCTTCGGCGGCTACCATGCGCCGCGCATTGCCGCGTTCGAGAAGCGCTACGCCGCCGCCGTCGCCTTCGGCGCCATGCACTGGAGCATCCACGAATGGGTCGCCGGCAACAAGGCCAGGCTCGCGGCCGATCCGCGCACGAGCTCGACCTCGCTGTTTCAATTCCGCTGGGTGGTGGGCGCGCCTGACAACGAGACCGCGCTCGAATGGGCGAAGAAGTTCACCCTCGAGGGGGTGGCGCAACGGATCGAGTGCGCATTCCTGGTGTTGCACGGCGAGAATGACCGGATCGTGCCGCTGTCGGAAGCGAAGAAGCTGTACCAAGCGGTCGGCTCGAAGCGAAAGCACATCAGGATCTTCGCCGCCGACGAGGGCGGGGCCGAGCATTGCCAGGTCGATCATCGCCAGCTCGGCGTCGACTACATCGGCGACTGGCTGCTCGCAAATATGTGAGGCGGCGTGTCGCCTCGCGTGGCTCCAGGGTCCCGGATCGTCGCTCGCGCACGCAAATCGGGTCTACCCGACTTGCGCAATCTTGAAGTGCCGATCTCGGGTAAACCAGAGATCGGTGCGCTCGCTCGTCGGGGACACGCAGCACGTTCGTGCCGCTGCCAGCAGCGCCGTCGCCGTCTGCGCACCCGTCGACGCGGGCGGCCACGCGTGATCCAATGGGGCAACCCGCGCGACGCGGCCATCAGCCGGCCAACGGCGAAGGAACAGGGAGGCGGCCCATGCGTAGGCAATTTCGAGCGTGGTCGATCGTATGCGCCTTGCTCGCCGCTCCGGCGCTGGCGCAGACGCAGCCTCCGTCATCTTATCCCGATAGGCCGATCCGTCTCGTCGTCGCGTTCGTGGCCGGAGGTGCGACCGACACGCTGGCGCGCCAGATCTCGAACGACCTGAAAGAGGCGCTCGGCCAGACCGTCGTCGTGGAAAATCGGCCGGGAGCGAATGGGTACCTGGCCTGGAACCACGTCGCGAGCTC
>DASSJW010000513.1:0-2485 GCA_035690995.1 Xanthobacteraceae bacterium | reverse complement strand
GTGCGCCGGTCGCCCTCGGCATAGGCCAGCACGATCATTTCATACGCCGCCCGCGCACCTGCGACGAAATGCTTGGCGTCGAATGTCTTGTCCTCGCGGGCAATGGCGTCGAGACCGGCGGCGACCGTCGATCCGGCCTCGGCAATTCCCTTCCAGCGCTCGGTCGGCTCGGCGCTTTCCACGGGCTTCGGCGCGGCCTCGGCGGCGCGACCGGGCAGCGTGACCACATTGTCGTTGGTGGCGCCACGCACGGCATCGCGCGGCGCATAAGGGTCGTAAGGCGGCCGTTCCCGGCCCGTGCGCTGGCCGAGCACGCTGCGCAGGCGGAGAAAGATGAACACCGCCAGCGCCAGGAAGATGATGGTGTAGATATCGAACACGTCGCACGCTCTCGGTCGCCGTGACGGAACCGCGGGATCAGTGGGAGCCGGCAGACAGGAAATCTGCGGAGGCAGAGATCGGTTCCCATGCCAATATGTAAGCACGCGACCGCACTGATCCAGGGGCTTGCGCCGAACAGCCGGCGCATGTCGTCGCATCGCCGGGACCATAGACGATCCCAACCGTGGCGCCAACAAGGCTGATGCGGAGAGCCGATGCAGGAATAGGGCCGATGTCGTTGGTTAAGTGGGCGTTTATCGGGCTGATCGCGCTTCCGGCAGCGGAGCTGCTGGCCCTCATCATGGTCGCGAGCCTGATCGGCTGGTTGCGCGCGGCTGCCCTTTTTATCGGCACCTCGGTGGTCGGCGTGCTGCTGCTGCGCAAGTCCGGGCGTGCCGACCTCGCACGCTTCCGCGCGGCCTTCGCCCAGCAGGGCATGCGTGCGGTGCACCTGGAGACCCCCGGCGTGGCCACCATAATCGGTGGAATCCTTCTGACATTTCCAGGTTTTATTACCGACCTCGTGGGCGCCGCGCTGTTCCTGCCGGCGATTCGACGGTGGGCCGCCGCGAGGTTCGCAACGCTGGCGCGCGATGGTCGCCGGGGCCGGCGCCACACCCGCGTCATCGACCTCGAACCCAGCGAGTGGCACCAGATTCCCGACCAGCGCCGCGGCCGCCGGCGCAAGTCCAAGGGCAGCGCCTGACATCCTTGTCCGGCCGGAGCCCCTGTGTTAGCCACGCCGCGACTGCGGCAAGTGTGAGCGGTGAGAGGTAGAGGCGATGGCGACCCCCGGCAATGGCGGCCCACCACAGAGCCCGAACGCGCAAGAGGGCCAGGCACAGCAGAGCCAGGCGCAGCTGAGCGTTCTCGGCCAATACGTGAAGGATCTGTCGTTCGAAAACCCGAACGCGCCGCGCTCCCTGGCGCCGACGCAGACGCAGCCCGCCATCAACATTCAGATCAATGTCGGCGTCCAGCAACTCGCCGAGACCGATTACGAGATCTCCCTCAACCTCGACGGCAAAGCGGAAAGTTCCGGAACCGTCCTGTTTGCCTTCGATCTGACCTTCGCCGGCGTCTTTCGCGTCCAGAACGTACCGGCGGAGACGCTGCAGCCGCTGGTGATGATCGAGTGCCCTAGGCTGTTGTTCCCATTCGCACGCGAGATCGTGGCCACCGCGGTCCGCAACGGTGGTTTCCCGCCCCTCCTGCTCGATCCCGTTGATTTCGTCGCGCTCTATCAGCAACGCGCGGCGCAGGTGCAGGCGCCGCAGGCGGCCCCGACGCAGAGCTAGCCCCCGCCGGCGACCGGCGTTCCCGAAACGATGGTTGCTTGGCGGCACGGGCCGTTCGCCCGCACGGCATTCATGCGCGCATTTTCATGCGCTCTTGGCCAGATCGCGATCGAGCAAATACTCGCGCCAGATCGCGCTGTCTCCCAGCGTCGCCACGAATGCGACATGCGCTTCGCGCTCGTCGGCCGTCAGGCGGGGCGGCAACGGCTGCGGCCGCACCCGGATCGAGATCACACCGACATCGAGACGGGACGGCGCGGCATCGGTCTCGACCAGGATGAGCTGGGCCTGGCGGGCGCCGATCAACTCGAGATAAACCTCGGCGAGGATTTCCGCGTCCAAGAGCGCGCCATGTTTGGTGCGGCGCGAGTTGTCGATGCCGTAGCGCGCGCACAGATCGTCGAGGCGGTTGGGCCCGGCCGGATGCTTACGGCGCGCCAGCAAGAGCGTGTCGATCAGGCGTTCGCGCGCTACCAGCATTTTCCCCGCGCGCTCGAGCTCGGCGTTGAGGAAGCC
This sequence comes from Xanthobacteraceae bacterium, assembly GCA_035690995.1. Classification (GTDB taxonomy): domain Bacteria; phylum Pseudomonadota; class Alphaproteobacteria; order Rhizobiales; family Xanthobacteraceae; genus VAZQ01. The sequence goes on along the minus strand of DASSJW010000513.1, from coordinate 290 downwards.
GAGATCGAACATGGCGTTATGCGCGACCAGCGGCGCATCACCGATGAACTCGACCAAGTCGTCCACGATCTCGTCGAAGCGCGGCTTATCCCTGAGGAACTCGGCGGAAAGGCCGTGAATGGCGATGGCCTCGGCCGGCACATCGCGTTCGGGATTGACGTAGCGATGAAAGCTCTGCCCGCTCGGGAATCGGTTGATCAGCTCGACGCAGCCGATCTCGATCAGCCGATGCCCTTGGAAGGGATCCAGCCCGGTCGTCTCGGTATCGAGCACGATCTCGCGCACGCCAG
>DASSJW010000512.1:0-37261 GCA_035690995.1 Xanthobacteraceae bacterium | reverse complement strand
TTAACTACCCGACCGTGCCGAAGGGTTCCGAACGTCTGCGCATCACGCCGACGCCCTATCACGAGGACGCGGTGATCAATGCTTTAGCTGAAGCCTTGGTCGATGTCTGGGAACGGCTCGAGTTGCCGCTGAAGGATCGCGCCTTGGCCGCGGAGTAATATCGCTTGGCATTGTAGAGTGATCCAGCGATCTGCTGCGCCAGCGGCGTGGCCGGCGTGCAAGGTCAAGCCAGGACATCAAGCAAAACTTTAATCGTCAAATGTGCCCTGCCCCGGCCGTTTCCAGCTCTGGGGCGGCGGTGGGGGCAGCTTGCGCACGAGGCGGCGGGCGACGACGGCCACTGAAAAGCTCACAGCCAGGAAGCGGGCCAGATGATGCGCCCCGACATAGACGGGATCGAGATGCAGAGCCAGTGCGAGCACCATCATCGTATCCTGCGCGCCCGGCGCGAAAGCCACAATGACATCGGCGATCCGAAACGGAAGGAGTGCCACCACGATCAGGGCGAACGATGCAGCAACGGCGACCGCGACCGCGAACGAGCCGAAGGCCGCGCCGAGATAACTCAGCAGCATTCGCGGACTCGTATTCGCGAATCTCGCGCCCGCGACCGCTCCGAGGGTAAGCACGGCAGCACCGCCGGCCCACCATGGGAGTGAAACATGGACCAGGTCGGTCCCGTGAAGAAGTCCCGAACCGGCCATGGCGCCGAACAGCAGGCCACCGGGAAATCGGACGCGCAACATGACGATCGCCGCAAGGGTCGATATCGTCACGAGCGCCACAAGCTCGACCAACGAGGTCTCCGACACGCCGCGCGTCGAAACCACCGGCTCCACGGTTGAGCCGAACAGCGCCAGTCCCGCCGGCAAACCGAGTACGATCAACAGTACGCGCATCACGTGCACGATGGCGATACCGCGCACATCGGCCTTGAATTCCGCCGAGAGCGCCATCACTTGCGCCATCGAGCCCGGACTGGCGCCGAGCAACGCCGATAGCGGATCCCAGCCGTGCACCACGCGCAGGTAAAAGGCGGTAGCGGTCATCATGCAGATCGCCGCGATCACCAAAAGCGCGACACTGAGCGGCCAAGCCGCGATTCCCTTGAGCGTGTCCGGCGTGACCACCGCTCCAAGTAGGATACCGACCAGAACAAAGCACACGCGCGCCATCGGCACGGGTATCTTCATGGGACGACCCGCCAGCGCGGCGATCGCGACGGTCAGCATCGAGCCCGAGACCAGTCCGCCGGGAAAACCGATCAGATAAAAGCCCACGCCGCCCACGGTCGCGATGAGGGCAGTCTCTGCAATCTGTACGAGTTCGGCTTGTGAGGGAAAGGAAGACAGCATTGATAGGTCCCGGACGGTTGGACCGCATGAGCAAGCGTCTTGCCGTCCGCTCTCATCAGTGGATCAATGCCGCGTGCCGTCTACGGCGTCAAATGGCGCCGCGCCGGATCGGCAGCGGCCGGCCCCTTCTTTGTTGCAGACGGCTCTGGACAGATGCTCCCGCGATGCCGCGACGGCGGTCTCGAGGCCGCCGGGGCCGTTCTGGGACGCCCAGGGCTCGGACGCGGCATGCGCCGATATTCTCCCCTGCCCCTTCCTGCGATAGAGTGAGATTGTTGGGCGACGCGCCCCGAAAGGCCACGGACTCACCATGCTGCAAGGCTGGATCGTTATCGCCTTTGCGCTCGGCTATATCGGACTCTTGTTCGTGGTCGCAAGCTATGGTGACCGGACGCGGCGGTTTGGTCGCATGGGCCGTTCACGGCTCTTCATCTATCCGCTCTCACTCGCAATCTACTGCACGTCCTGGACGTTTTTCGGGTCGGTAGGCCTCGCCTCGCGCACCGGTTATGACTTCCTGACGATCTATGTGGGCCCCATCCTCGTGATCGGATTTTGCTCCCCGATCATCATGCGCATCGTGCGCCTCGCCAAGACACAGAACATCACATCGATCGCCGACTTCATTGCCGCGCGCTATGGCAAGGCCCAGACGGTCGCCGCCGCCGTGGCTCTGATCGCGATCATCGGGACCATCCCGTATATCGCGCTTCAGCTAAAGGCAGTCTCGTCCTCGCTTACCACGATCCTTGTCCATATCGGTCCCGCGAGCGGAACGATGCAACCGGTATTGGGCGACATCGCGCTGTACGTGGCCGTGGCCATGGCCATCTTCGCCGTGTTGTTTGGCACACGCCACATCGACGCGACCGAGCATCAGGACGGATTGATGCTGGCGATCGCAACTGAATCCATCGTCAAGCTCGTGGCTTTCGTCGGTGTCGGGATATTTGTCACGTTCTGGATGTTCGATGGGCCGCTCAGTCTGTTTGCTCGAGCTCTCGAGCGCCCGGATACCGCCGCGGTGCTCACACGCGAACCCGTGATCGGCACTCTTCTCGCGATGACGCTCCTCTCGCTGTTCGCCATTGTACTTCTGCCGCGTCAGTTCCACGTCACGGTCGTCGAGAACAACAGCGAGGCTGAGATCAGGCGGGCATCCTGGCTGTTCCCGCTCTATCTGGTGCTGATCAACCTGTTCGTCATACCGATCGCATTGGCTGGCCTGCTGACATTCGCCCCCGGCCAGGTCGATAGCGACATGTTCGTTTTGGCGTTGCCCCTGGCTGCGCATTCCGACCTGTTCACGATCGCGGCTTTTGTCGGCGGGCTGTCGGCGGCCACCGCCATGGTGATCGTCGAATCGGTCGCGCTCGCCATCATGGTATCCAATGACATTGTCATGCCGCTCGTGCTGCAGCGGCGTGTAGCCCTGATCACCGGGCGTGATGATGTCGGAGGCTTGCTGCTTATCGTGCGGCGGATGGCAATCTTCGTCATCCTATTTCTTGCTTACGTGTACTACCGCTTGGCCGGCGAGGCGCAGCTCGCCTCGATCGGGCTTCTGTCATTCGCCGCTATCGCCCAGCTCGCGCCCGCTTTCTTCGGCGGCTTGATCTGGCGGCGCGGCACCGCGCGTGGCGCGCTGGCGGGGATGACAGTCGGCATCCTGATCTGGGCCTATACGCTGCTGTTGCCCAGCTTGGCGGACGCCGGCATCGTCGGCCACAGCCTGCTTGCGCAGGGGCCTTGGGGCCTAGCTCTGCTGCGGCCGGAGGCGCTCATCGGGCTCGATCTGCCGCCGCTCGCCCACGGTGTGATCTGGAGCCTGTTGCTCAATGTGTCGGCGTACGTGGTGTTCTCGCTCGGACGAGTGCCCGCCTCGATCGAACGCGTGCAAGCTGACTTGTTCGTCCCCTCGCAGTTGACTCCGATCCCCCCAAGTTTCCGGCTGTGGCGCTCCTCGGTGACGATCGAGGAATTGGTCACCACCGTCGCGCGCTATCTCGGCGAGGAGCGCACACGTACCTCCTTCGACAGCTATGCCCTGACGCGGGGCATCAGCGTCGATCTGAAGGCCGAGGCAGACTTCGAGCTTCTGCGCTATGCCGAGCATCTCCTGGCTTCGGCGATTGGCGCGGCCTCGTCACGTCTCGTACTCTCGCTGCTGCTGCGCAAGCGGACAGTCTCGACCAAGGCAGCCCTCAAGCTTCTCGACGATGCCAATGCGGCGATCCATTACAATCGCGAGATTTTGCAGACCGCACTCGACCATGTGCGGCAGGGCATTGCGGTGTTCGACAAGAACCTGCATCTCGTGTGCTGGAATCGCCAGTTCGGCGAGATTCTCGCATTGCCGCCGCAGCTGACCCGCGTTGGGACCCCGCTGGATCATCTCTTGCGCTTCCACGCCGAGCACAGCGCCTCCGACAGAGACGAAGCCGACGTGCTCGTGCGCGAACGGCTTGCGCGTTACGTGGCCAGTAGCGAGCCGTTTTTGGAGCGGTTCGCCGAGCGCGATCTGGTCATGGAAGTGCGCGCCAACCCGATGCCGGACGGCGGCATCGTCACGACCTTCACCGACATCACGCCGAGTGTCAAAGCAGCAGAGGAGCTCGAGCGCGCCAACGAATCGCTGGAGCGGCGGGTACGGGAGCGCACGGAAGAATTGACGCGCCTCAACACCGAGCTCGGCCGCGCCAAAGGCGAGGCCGAACAAGCCAACATCTCCAAGACCCGATTTCTCGCCGCGGCAAGCCACGACATCTTGCAGCCGCTCAACGCCGCGCGCCTCTACGTCACCAGCCTGGTCGAACGGCAAGGCGGCGGCAATGATTCCCAGCTGGTCGGCAATATCGACGCCTCCCTCGATGCGGTTGAAGAAATATTCGGGGCGCTGCTCGACATTTCGCGTCTCGATACCGGCGCTATGAAACCGGAAATCGCGAGCTTTCGCATGGACGAGCTTCTGCGCCAGCTCGAAGTCGAGTTCATGCCGCTCGCACACGAGCGCGGGCTTAGACTCCAATTCGTATCTTGTTCGCTCGCCGTGGAGTCCGATCGACGCTTGTTGCGCCGGCTGCTCCAGAATTTGATCTCTAACGCCATCAAATACACGCCGCGGGGTCGCGTGCTCGTTGGATGTCGCCGTCGCAGGCGCCGACTCCGGATCGACGTTTACGATACCGGCCTCGGTATTCCATCATCCAAGAAGCGGGCAATTTTCCAGGAATTCCACCGCCTCGACCAAGGCGCCAAGGTGGCAAGGGGCTTGGGCCTCGGTCTTTCAATCGTAGAACGTATCGCCCGCGTTCTCGACTACAAGATCGGAGTCGTGTCGACGGTTGGCCGCGGATCACACTTCTCCGTCGAGGTACCGCGCTCCACAGCTGTTCCGCTAAGGCAGCATCAACGCGTAGTCCGAGAGGTTGACCGCGTGCAACTCTCGGGCACCACCGTTCTGTGCATCGACAATGACTTGACGATTCTCGACGGCATGGAAACGTTGCTCGGGGGCTGGGGATGCCGGGTCTTCAAGGCGCCGGATCTAGCGGCCGCCATTGCCGTCATGGCAGAGGCTGATGCTTCGCCTGATGGCCTTCTGGTCGATTATCACCTTGACGACGGCGACGGCATCACAGCCATCAAAGAGCTGCGCCGACGTTTCGGCGCCAATCTCACGGCTATCCTGATTACGGCCGATCGAAGCCCGCATGTACGCGAGGACGCCCGCGCGAACGACATCCAGCTGCTCAACAAGCCGGTAAAGCCGGCCGCATTACGCGCGCTGCTGACACAGTGGCGCATGCATCGTGTCGTGGCAGCAGAGTAGCCGCGTGCGGGGGGCCACTAATCGCGGCACCTCTACGACAACGCGGCCCCTCTACGAGAATCAGCGCTCCCTGCCGGAACAGGCCCCAGCCCATCGCACCGCTTTGTCCATCGCAATCGAGGTACGTGCCGTTCGCACACCGCCAGATCCGATCGCCTTGATCGGCTGCAGAGACAAGTGGTGGATGTGACGTCCTTCGCCAATCCCATCGCCGCCTGGTCGTCGCCTAATGCAAAGGTACGAAAGGATGACCACCGCGGCAAGCCAGGCAAATCAATGCCCGACGCTTGCGACTTGCGGCCATTGTCCAAGCTCGATTTTCGACGCGGCGATCACGGCCTGCGTGCGGCTCTCAACGCCGAGCTTTTGCAGTATCGCAGAGACATGCGCCTTGACGGTTGCCTCCGAGACGCCGAGTTCGTACGCAATCTGCTTGTTGAGCAGGCCCTCCGACAACATCATCAGTACGCGCACCTGCTGCGGCGTCAACGAAGCAAGCCTTGCCATCAACTCCGCGGTCTCGGCATCCGAGCCGGCGCCCAGATCGATATCGGCGGGTGTCCAAATGCCCCCCTCGAACACTCGGGCGATCGCTCCGCGCATCGCCTCGATGCCAAGCGTCTTGGGGATGAAACCCAACGCCCCGAAGTCCATGCAGCGACGGATGACACCGGGGTCGTCATTGGCGGAGACGACGACGATCGGAATGCTTGGATACTGTGCTCGCAGGTACATGAGGCCGGAGAATCCGCGCACCCCGGGCATGGTCAGATCGAGGAGGATGAGATCGACTTCTCCACCGTGCTCGAGCAGCTTCGCCACATCGTCGAAAGAGCCAGCCTCGGCAATCTCGACGTTCTCGAACAGGCCCGAGACTGCTTCGCGCAAGGCTCCGCGAAACAGCGGATGGTCGTCCGCAATGACCAATCGTGCCGATTCACCCACCCCCTTCACCTCCGTTCAGAGTTGGTTCTTGGACCGCGTATGGACGATGCCCCACCACCACCATACCACAGTTTCAACATGGTCGATGCCGCCCACCCCGTTCTCAGCACCACGTTGGACACCGGTCTTGGTCCCCTTCGTGGCGACCGCCGGACGAATCGCCGCATGCGGTTCTTCGTTCAGCAATCGGCCCCTCGGATAAACGAGTGTGCCGCGGCGCAGGCGCTGACGAAGCGGAGCCTTTCGTCGGCCGCATGACCGTCTCTGTCCGCGATCAGCGTCGCCCCTAATGACCGTCGATCGGGATCACCGCCTGCTGCCGATGAATTGCAGCATGATTTCGCGCCGGTGCGGTCGGACGCGGTGCTCGGCGACATAGATACCCTGCCAAGTGCCGAGGGCGAGCGCGCCATCGATCACCGGAACATGCAGCGATACGCCGGTAAGCATGGCCTTGACATGTGCTGGCATGTCATCGGGCCCTTCGACGTCGTGGACCCAGCCGGCGTCGACCGGGGCAAGGCGATCGAGCGCGCCCGCGAGGTCGGTCCGCACGTCAGGATCGGCATTTTCCTGGATGACGAGCGACGCCGACGTATGACGTACGAAAAGCAAAAGCGCGCCATCCTTGGCCTTGGCTTCGGTGATGAACTTTGACGCTTCGCGCGTGATCTCTGTGAAGCCTTGACCACGGGTGTTTACGATCACTTTCGCCGTGGCGATGACCTCGGCGGCAACGCTGACGATGGGAGACAACGAAACACTCACAGCAAGCCCGCACACACTGCATCAGGTCTTGTTCTGGATGTCCTTCTGCAGCGTCACGATCACCTCGACGAAGCGGCGCCATATTTTCTCGAGGAAGTTAACCACTTTGTTGAGATCGGCGTCACTGGGCAATTGAAGCCGCGGCGGTTCCTCTTTGGCAGTCGGAGCTTCCGGCTTGACAGTACCGGGAAGCGGCAGATTGCGCGCGATGAGCTCTTTCTTAAGTGCGGCGCTCTCGCCCTGAAGACGCGCGATTTCCGCCTCCAGCGCCGCCCGCTCATCCGGCATCGCCTGACATGCCCAGCCAACCGGGCGCTGGGCGCAAAGCGACACTTGGCCGGTCCTTCCGTCAAGCCGCACATATCCTTCATCGACGCGGTGGAAGGTGTAGCGGGAGTCGGCCGCTTCTGGAGGCGGGCTTTGGGCCAAAGCCACGGGCCCCATGAGGGCGAGCCCGGCCGCCGTGAACAGAGCCATGCGGATCATGAATCGCTCCTGGGTCGCCACGCTCGGCGAGGTTTCTGCGGCAGGTCATCAACGGTGCCCGCCGTACGAGTTGAAGGGGTCCGTTGCAGAAGATTACCATCACCGCGCTCGACGCAGGAATGGCAACAAACCGGCGCCATCAGGCGCCGAAAAGCGTCCCGAGACACCCTTGGAACCGGCCAAGCCAGCTTGTGGCATTCTCTACCCCGCAGGTGATTCGTTTTTATTCCCATGGACTTACCTGAGCACGCGGATTCTTGACTCGTAACAACCCAGTCAGTATGGTCCGCGCGCCTTGGGCGGCGGAAGTGTTGCGATCTTGCCTGAACCGTCGCGGGTGTCGAAAGCATGGCCGACGACGCACGCGAAAGAGGCGGTCGCAAACAACCTCTACCTGACGAGGCGGCGCTCTCCGCAAGGTTCAAGCGCCTCGGCGAACGGCTCGGCCACGTTCATCCCGACCGTCCCTCCGAAAGTATCTCGGGTCAACCTCCGACCGCCGATCCGTCGGCGATCGCCCGTGGCTTTCGGCTCTCGACCGAGCTCGTGGCCGGAGTCCTGGTCGGCGCGGGGGTCGGCTGGGTGATCGATCGCTGGCTGGGCATCTCGCCCTGGGGAATGATTGTTTTTTTGCTGCTCGGGTTCGCTGCGGGCGTGCTCAACGTGATGCGGGCAGCGGGGGTGGTTCCGACCAAAACTTTGGACCCACCCGATTCGAATCGATGAAGAAACCGCGCTTGCTGATTGAGCGCACGGCGAAGGCTGGTCATGGATCCCATCCACCAGTTTGAGATCAAAAATCTGTTTCCGATTGCCCGTATCGGCGGGATGGAGATCGCCTTTACGAATTCAGCGCTATTCATGCTGATCGGGCTTCTCCTGATCCTGCTATTGATGCTCGGCGCCACCAGTTCGCGCGCGCTCGTCCCTGGACGGCTGCAAGCGATCGCCGAAATGTCCTACGAATTCGTCGAGACGACGTTGCGGAGCACTGCCGGCGCCGAGGGCATGAAATTCTTTCCCCTGGTGTTCTCGCTGTTTATGTTCATCCTGGTGCTGAACGTGATCGGCATCATTCCCTATACCTTCACGGTCACCAGCCACATCATCATTACGGTTTCACTGGCTCTGCTCGTCTTTTTCACGGTCATAATCTATGGCTTTTGGAAAAACGGCCTGCGCTTCTTCAAGCTGTTCGTACCGAGCGGAATCCCGATTTACATTCTGCCCCTCGTGACGTTCATCGAGGTGCTGTCGTTCCTTTCTCGCCCGGTCTCCCACAGCGTTCGACTTTTCGCGAACATGCTTGCCGGCCATATCACCCTGAAAGTTTTCGGCGGCTTCGTGACCATGCTGGGTGCGCTCGGCTTCCTCGGCTGGCTTGGAGCGGTGCTGCCGCTCGGCCTCACCGTCGCGCTGACCGCGCTCGAACTGCTGGTCGCATTCCTGCAAGCCTACGTCTTCGCAATCCTTACTTGCATCTACCTCAACGATGCGATCCATCCCGGCCACTAACCGGCCTTCGTCAACCTCGAAAGGAGCTTTCTCATGGATCCTCAAGCCGCAAAAATGATCGGTGCTGGTATTGCCTGTATCGGCATGGGCGGCGCCGGCGTGGGCGTCGGCACGATCTTTGGCCATTACCTCGCTGCCGCTTTGCGCAACCCTTCCGCCGCGCAGGGGCAGTTTGGCAACTTGATTTTCGGGTTCGCAGTGACCGAGGCCCTCGGCATCTTCTCGCTGTTGATCGCCCTGCTGCTGCTGTTCGCCCTCTAACATCGGACGATGACCCAGCGCGGGCGGCTTCGCGCCGCCGCGTAAGGTCCGGAGTTGTCGATGGCACAAAAGAGCGCGCAGCCGGTTGCAACGGTGGAGCATATTCCGGGAAGCGAGCATGGTCGCGGGTTTCCGCCGTTCGACGCACAGACCTTCGCGTCGCAGTTGTTCTGGTTCGCGTTGGCCTTTATTGCTCTCTACCTTCTGATGTCGCGGATCGCGTTGCCGCGCGTCGGCTCGATCCTCGCGGCGCGCCGCCAGCGCATCGAGAGCGACCTTGCGGCGGCGCAGCAGCTTAAGGGCGAATCCGACGCCGCCATCGCAGCGAACGAGAAGGCGTTGGCCGAGGCCCGCGGGCGCGCACAAACGCTCGCCAATGAGACCCGCGAAAAAGCGGCGAGAGCAGCCGAAGCTCGGCGCAAAGAGGTGGATGCAAAGCTCCAAGCCCGCATCGCCGAAGCCGAGAAGACAATTGCCGCGACCCGATCGGCCGCGATGGCGAACGTGCAAGGCATTGCGAGCGACACTGCACCCGCCATCGTCCAGCGGCTAGCCGGGATCACGCCGGCGAACGACGAGGTCACCGAAGCCGTCAGGAACGTGCTCAAGCGCTGAGAAGACTGATGTTCGAAGCCGAATTTTGGGTGGCCGTAGCCTTCGTCATTTTCGTTGGCGTGCTCGGTTATTTCCAGGTGCACAAGCGGATGGTGAAGAGCATCGACGACCGCCGGGATCGCATCAAGGCGGAACTCGAAGAGGCGCGCCGTCTCAAGGCGGAAGCGGAGGCCTTGTTGGCCAGCTACCAACGCAAGCTGCAGGAAGCCGAGCACGAGGCGCAAGCGATCATCGCCAGCGCCGAGGCCGAGGCCGGGCGGCTTGCCGCCGAGGCGGAAACCAAGCTCCAGGAATTCGTCGAGCGGCACACCAAGATGGCCGAAAGCAAGATTTCTCAGGCTGAAGCGCAGGCGCTTGCCGACGTGCGCTCGGCCGCCGCCGAAGCTGCCGTTGCTGCCGCCGAAAGGATTTTGACGCATACCGTCAAAGGCAAGGTCGCCGATGATCTGATCGGCAAAGGTATCGCGGACCTGAAGGGCAAGCTTAACTAGCCTGTTCACAGCGCAGATAAGAGCCTAGCAGAGAATCTCTGCAACGACGCGGTGTCCGGTTTTTCTGCACTTGCGCGCGATTCTTATGGCCGCACGGGCAACTGATAGTGTTGTCGCCAACGACACGCAAAGCACCCGCGGTCGCCCTTGGCAACTGGTAGCTGATGTCGTCGGGCTTTATTGCTGCCGCGGCGCGAGCTTTTTCGCGCTTTTCGCCGGCTTCTTCTCGTTCTTGTCGCCGATCTCATCAAACCCGACATAGATGACGTAAGCGTCGATTTCCGAACGCGGCGGCACCGGAAAGGACAGGCCTTCCTCGACATCGACGAATTGGACGTGGGTTTGATCGGGGCCGACGGTCACAGGGAGCCGCTTGAACTTGGTCACAATCGTCTTGGGCTCCGGTCCTTCGCGAACTACCGCATAGCGCAGCGGCACGCCGACTTGGCCAGGGCTTCCCATCGGTCCGAGTATGACCCGACCCTGAACGCCTACCTTGATCGTCATCACACCCCCCAGGACCAGGCATTCACGGGCGGTCTGGCCGAAGGAGAGTTGGTAGCGCAGATCGGCCGCGGTCGCTTGGCCGGTCTTTGCGGCGATTTCCAACGTGGATGCCCCGGTGCGAATGTCGACTCCCGGGCACTCGATGTCCGGTGATGACGGCGTCGGCGATGCCGGCTGGGTGACACCCGGCTTGGCGCTGGAGAACAGGCCAGCGAATCGATTGCTGATCGAGGACACGGTATCGGACGATCCGATGCTGGAGGCCAATGAGCAGCCAGACAGAACCGTCGCACCGATCAGCGATGCTAATGCTCGGCCCCCGCCGCGCATTTGCTTGTCGTCACGCCCCGGACGCATTGAAATAACTCGAGTTTTACCGACGAAGGCTTCCCTCTGCGCGCCTTATATCAACCAAACCATGGCGACCCCAAGGCGGTGGCGGGTCAGGGTGACGGGTCGTCCCTGATCCGGGCGTACAGCAGGTGGTCCTGCCAAGCGCCATCGATGCAGAGATATTGCCGCGCAAACCCCTCGCGCTTGAACCCGGTTTTTTCCAGGAGCCGGACCGACGCGACGTTGGCCGGGATGCACGCGGCTTCGATCCGGTGAAGCTTCAGGGTGCCAAAGGCAAAAGGGATGATTGCGCTGACGGCAGCGGTCATATGGCCTTGGCGCGCATAGGCCGCCCCCATCCAATAGCCCAGGCTGCCCGCCTGTGCGCACCCCCGGCGAATGTTGGCGAGCGTCAGCCCACCCACAAGAACGTCGTCATGCTTGCGAAAAACGAAGAATGCATAAGCAAGATCGCCGCGCTGGTCTTCAGAATAACGCTTGATGCGACGGCGAAAGGACGAACGGGTGAGGTCGTCGGCCGGCCAGGCAGGCTCCCAGGGAGTGAGGAAGTCACGACTTGCCTCGCGCAGGGCCGCCCATTCGGCATAGTCGGACATCTGGGGCGCCCGCAGCACCACCCCCTCGCCCGTGATCGCGGGCATAAGGTCGGACAAGCTTACCGTGCGGAAGAAGGCCATCGTGATCAGCCGGCGGGCAACGGACGTCGGACGACTAGCAACGGATTGCTCTTTGTGTACCCCGTCGTCCAGCGTCAGTCATCCGGCTTCAGGCGGCCCGGCGAACGAGACTGTCGGCGATCAGAGCAGCACTTTCAAGCCCACCACCGGGGCCGAGCGCGGCGACGGCGGGACGTCCACGCGCGATCAGGGCGCGGCCAGCGGCACGCGCGCTCTCAACCGTCACGGCTTCAATTTTTCCCACGAGCTCGTCGAGCGGAATAGGACGACCCCAATGAAGCAGCTGGCGCGCAAGCTGCTCGGCACGCGCGCTGGAACTCTCCAGTGCCATCAGCAATCCGGCCTTCATCTGTGCTTTTGCCCGCGCGACTTCCGCCTCGTCGATGGTCTCGGCGGCGCTATTGATCTCGCCGACGACGACACGCATCAACTCGGCCACATCGGCTGCATCGGTCCCCGCGTAGAGGCCGAACATTCCTGTGTCCGAATACGGCGCATGGAATGCGTAGATCGTGTAGCAGAGGCCGCGCTGTTCGCGCACTTCCTGGAACAGGCGCGAAGACATGCCCCCGCCGAGCACGCTGGTGAAGACCTGCAGGCTGAAGAGGTGGGGATCCCGCTGCGGCACACCGTCCATGGCGAGCGCGATATGCACCTGCTCCAGATCTCGCTTCTCGATCAGTGAGCCGCCGACGAAACGTGCTGGCTCAGGCGTCGGCGCGCGCGGGCCGGTGAAATGTCCGAACAATCGCTCCACCTCAGCCACGACCGCGTGATGCTCCACCGCGCCCGCTGCCGCGATCACCATGTCGGGCCCGCGATAGTTGCGCGTGAGATATGCAGCAAGCCGCGTGCGATCGAACGATCGCACAGTTGCTGGCGTGCCGAGAATTGAACGGCCGATCGGCTGACCCGCAAAGGCAGTCTCTTGCAACCTGTCCCAAATCAGATCGTCCGGCGTGTCCTCGGCGGCGCCGATCTCCTGCACGATGACGTTCTGCTCGCGCCGGAGTTCCTCAGGATCGAACGTCGGATCAGCCAGGATGTCGGACAGCACATCAAGCGCGAGTGGCACGTGGGCTCGCAGAACACGTGCGTAGTAGGCGGTCGTCTCGACCGAGGTCGCGGCATTGAGGTCGCCGCCCACCGCTTCTATCTCCTCGGCGATTTGACGCGCAGAACGCCGGGACGTGCCTTTGAAGGCCATGTGCTCGAGCAGGTGCGATATCCCATGCTCATCCGGTCGCTCGTCGCGACTGCCGGAACCGACCCAGACGCCGAGCGAGGCTGTTTCCAAATGCGGCATCGCGTCCGTTACGATCGAAAGCCCGGTAGAAAGACGCGTGACTTCGACGCTCATGCGGCGGCTCCTTCGTGTGCGGCGCGACTGACAGACAGAATATGACGCTCGACCGCCCTCGGATCGACCGGCAAGGTGGTGACACGCTCCGGCCGCTGATCGAGCCCGGCCAGCCATTGAGGCAGCGCCGGCCGAACCCCGCAGGCTGCCTCGACGGCGTCGGGAAACTTGGCCGGATGGGCCGTCCCCAGCACCACCATCGGAACCGAAGGATCGCGATTTTCCTTCTCGGCGACCGCGACGCCGACGGCGGTATGCGGATCGATAAAATGACCGGTCTCTCGGAGCATGGTGCGGATCGTCGCCGCCGTTTCCTCTTCGTCGGCGCGGTCGGCGGAAAATACTGCGCGCATGCCCGAGAGCGCGCGCTCCGACAGAGCAAACTGCCGCGATTGAGCGAGCGAAGCCATCAGCTGACGCACCGCCCCCCCGTCACGACCATACACGTCAAACAGCAGCCGCTCGAAATTCGACGCCACCTGGATATCCATGGATGGTGAAGAAGTAGCCACGACCTCTCGCAGATCATAGCTGCCGGTCGCCATCGTACGGGCCAGGATATCGTTGACGTTGGTGGCGATCACCAGCCGATCGATGGGCAACCCCATGCAGAGCGCGACGTAACCCGCATATGCGTCGCCGAAATTGCCCGTCGGAATGGTGAAGGCGACCTTGCGGCGCGGTGCGCCGAGCGCGACCGCTGCGGTAAAGTAGTAGACGACCTGTGCGACGATGCGCGCCCAGTTGATGGAATTCACGCCCGAGAGTCGCGCCTGATCGCGAAAGGCATGATGATTGAACATGCTTTTCACGATCGCCTGACAGTCGTCGAACGTGCCTTCGATCGCCAGGGCGTGGACGTGATCGTCCTCGACGCTCGTCATCATGCGCCTCTGCACCTCGGAAATCCGCCCTTGCGGAAAAAGCACGAAGAGATCGACTCGGGCGCTACCGCGAAATGCCTCGATCGCGGCGCCGCCGGTGTCGCCTGAGGTTGCAACCACGATAGTGGTGCGTTCTCCCCGAGCCGTGAGCATCTGATCCATGAGCCGGCCAAGGAGTTGCATCGCCAGATCCTTGAACGCGAGCGTCGGCCCATGAAACAGTTCGAGGATGAAATCGCTCACGCCGAATTGGACCAACGGGGCTACCGCCGGATGGCGAAAATGACCGTAGGCTTCGCGCGTCATGCGGCCCAGATCGTGCTCGGCAATGGCGTCACCGACGAAAGGACGAACGACCTCGACCGCAACCTCCGCATAGGGGCGGCCGGCAAAGCCCGCTATCGTCTCGGTATCGAGGCGGGGCCAAGTTTCGGGAACGTAAAGGCCACCGTCGCGCGCCAGCCCCGCTAGCGTTGCCTCGACAAAGCCGAGCGGCGGGGCTTCGCCCCTGGTGGAGATATAGCGCACGGACTGGGCTCCGCTTGAGGCTACGCCGCCGGCGCGCTGGGCATCCACTGCCCAACGGATAGACCACATAACCTATTGAATTCACTACGCTTCCCGGCAGACCGCAAGGCGCGCGAGCAGTAACGGCGTGAACATAGTGGGAAGGGTCGACTTCCACAAGAACGCGCTTGCACGCGGCTCATGCCCGCGGCGCGGATTGACCGCGCCCGCGAACCCAGAACGCAAACATCACCACCACCACGAGGGCGAGCCCATACCAGGTGAGCGCATATTGCAAATGTTCGTTACGCAGGTTCACGTTGAGTCTCCCGGCGCGCGGCAGGCCGCTTGGGGGCTGTGGACTTTCCAATTCGATAAAGAACGGGGCCACGTCGCCCCAGCCCTTGGCGGATGCGATCGCCGCCGGATCGCGCACGAACCATAGATTTCGCTGGGGCTCGTCAGGTGGCGAGAAAGCGCCGCGGGGTTGCGGCCACCGCATCACCCCGACCATGTCGACAATGCCGACGGTCTGGTCCGCGCCGTGAACCGCCGACTCCTGGCGACCCTCGGGGACGAAACCACGATTGACGACAACTATTCCGCCGGCGACGAGGCGGGCAGGCGCCAAAACCCAATAGCCGGGTCCCGACACATCGCTGCGCAAGGCCGACCCACCAGCGTAGACAAGCGCCTCGGTTCCCGAAAGGAACGCGGCGGAGAATTTAACATGACTGAACTCATGGTCAGCGGGATCAAGCCTAGCCCATCGTTCGCGCGGCGGGAGTTCGGTCGGTGGCGCCGAAAGACGCTGCTCAAGTGTTTCGATCAGCGCTTCCTTCCAGGCCTTGCGCTGGACTTGCCACGTGCCGAGCCCGATGAACGTTACGAACGCCGCGATCGCGAACAAGGTCGGGATTGCAAGACCGCCTCGGATGCGCCGTGTCGGCGCGGTCTTCACGATGCTTCACCGCCATGGAAGCGGCCTTCCTCGGCCTTGTTATGGTACTGCAACGCGATCAGGAGACCTTTGACGGGACGCAATGGCAACACCGCCGTGATCAGGATGAGCGGCCCCCACAGCAGCGCATGAACCCAGTACGGCGGCGCGTAGAGGATTTCGACGGCCAAGGCCGAGCCCGCAACAACAAACCCGGAAAAGAACATGACGAAAAAAGCCGGCCCGTCGGCCGAATCGACGAAGGAAAAGTCGAGGCCGCAGGACTCGCACCGTGGACGCAAAGTGAGAAACCCCTGAAACAGGCGGCCCTTGCCGCAGCGCGGACAGCGTCCCAGGAGCCCGGCCACGATGGGAGATGGAGGAGTGTCGGTGGGTTGGGTCACGTTCAACCTATCTGCGACGCCATAACCGCAAAATGGCGACTGGCGCGGCGTTTCTCAAGGGCCGACCACGCAATATCAAGATGGCCCGCTCCCGGTCTCACGGCAGAGGCACGAGCTCCTCCATCATGGTCGGGATGAATTCCGAAACCGTAGGATGAATGTGCATTGCTCGCTGCAGGACCGTGGAAGGCGCCTTGGCATACATCGTATCGAGTATGCAATGAATGACCTCGTCGCCTGAAAGTCCCAGCAGGGATGCCCCAAGGATCTGCTTGGTCTCCCGATCGACCAGGATCTTCATGAATCCCTTGGTCTCGCCCTTCTCATATGCGCGGCTCACATCTTCCATGGCCATGGTCGCGATCAGCGCCGGCCGGCCAGATTTCCGGACCTCCGCCTCCGTCATCCCAGCGCGACCCAGCGGCGGGTCGATGTAGAGTGCGTAAGCGGTCACACGGTCGGTCACCCGCCGCTGATCGTTATCCAGAAGGTTCGCCGCAACGATCTCAAAATCATTGTAGGAGGTGTGGGTGAAGGCCCCGCGGCCATTGCAGTCGCCCAGGGCCCAAATGCCGGGCACATTGGTGCGCAACTGATCGTCGACCTCGATATAACCCCGCGAATCCGTGATGACGCCGGCATGCTCCAGGCCAAGATCGTCCGTGTTTGGTCTCCGGCCGACGGCCAACAATAGATGAGAGCCCTCAATCTCGGACTTCGCGCCCTCAGTTTCGATCGTCACCACGATGTTGACGTCGCTCTTTTTCACCGCGACAACTTTGCTGCCGACGCGGATGTCGATGTTCTCCGCCCTGAAAATCTCGGCAATGGCGCGCGAGACATCCTCATCCTCGCGGGCGATGAGACGCGGCGCGGATTCGATGACCGTCACTCCGCTTCCGAAGCGGCGATAGAGCTGCGCAAATTCGAGGCCGATATAGCTGCCGCCGAGCACAATCAGATGCGGGGGCAAAAAATCGACGTTCACCATCGAGCTGTTGGTCAGGTAGGAAATTTGGTCGAGACCCGGGATCGCCGGAATCAAGGCTCGTCCGCCTACATTGATGAAGATCTTATCAGCCCTGAGCACCTCATTGGCGACCTTGATCTCCCTCGGTCCAATAAATCTGGCGTGGCCCTCATAGACGGTGCAGCCGTTGAGCGTTCTTAGGGATCGCTCTACGGCCATGCGCGACACGCCGGTGATGGCATCCTTGCGTGCCTTCACCGCCTTCATATCGACGCTCACCGCACCGCCGAGAGTCACGCCATATTCCGCTGCGCGGCGTGCGAGGTGCGCCGCCTGTCCGCTCGCGATCAGCGTCTTCGTCGGGGTGCAGCCAGTATTGATGCAGGTACCGCCAAAAAGCTTGCGTTCGATGATGGCGACTTTCCAGCCTGCAGCCGCCAGCCGACGGGTCAGGGCGGGACCCGCTTGCCCGGTGCCGATGACGATCGCGTCATAGTCCGCCATGACCGGCCTCCAGTCGCGCCCGTCGCAGCACGAAGCACGCTCGACAGCATCCAAGGTCAGGCGCGAGTTTGGCTGCGTATCAATTTCAAGGCTTGACGATGAATCAGGGCATCATTGCCCAGGTCTTGCGATCATGCCCCGTCGATTGCCTTCCGGCCGGCGGAGGCCATTACTCAAGGCAGCGCCCTGGCTCCCATGAGCGAGGCAGCGCACATGCCGCAACCCGATGTCGGCTCACTGAAGGGGCAAGCGGGGATAAGCCGCCGTGATCCGCCGCACCTAGTGGCCGGCAGCGTGCGCCGCACCTTCACCACCCGACCCCCACACATAGATGCAGGCGAACAGGAAGATCCAGATCACGTCCACGAAATGCCAGTACCAGGCAGCGAACTCGAAGCCGAGATGTTGCGTCGGGGTGAAATGACCGAGATATGCGCGGATCAGGCACACGATCAGAAAGGTCGTGCCGATGATGACATGGAAACCGTGAAAACCGGTCGCCATGAAGAAGGTGGCGCCGTAGACGTTGCCGCTGAAATTGAAAGCTGCGTGGCTGTATTCGAACGCCTGCACGCAGGTAAACGCCACACCAAGCGCAATGGTCAGTATCAAGCCCCATTTGAGCCCCTGACGGTCATTCTCCAAGAGCGCGTGGTGGGCCCAGGTGACGGTCGTTCCGGAGGTCAGCAGGATCAGCGTATTCAACAGTGGCAGGTGCCACGGATCGAAAGTCTCGATTCCTTTCGGCGGCCATACCCCGCCGAACAGCTGCTCGCGGGTGATCTGATGCAGATCGGCCGGGAACAGCGCACTGTTGAAGTACGCCCAGAACCAGGCGACGAAGAACATGACCTCGGAGGCGATGAACAGGATCATCCCGTAGCGATGGGAGATCTGCACGACCTGGGTGTGGAAACCTTCATGGGTCGCTTCACGGGCGACATCGGTCCACCATCCCAGCATCGTGTACAGGATGCCGATGACGCCGACCCCGAAAATATAGGGCGCGGCCGGAAACATGTGATGCATCCAGGTGATGCCGCCGACCGCCGCCACGAACGCGGACACCGCACCGAGTGCCGGCCACGGGCTGGGCTCGACCAGGTGATAATCGTGATGCGGTTTGGCGTGAGCGTCGGCCATCTTAAATTTCTCCGTCTCCGTGGGCCATGAGCGCGCCCTGGCGGTCATTCCCTTATTGCTTCAGCTTCGTCCGGGCGCAAGCGTTGTCCGGCCCTCGACCCGCGGCACCTCAGGCTGGCGCGCCGGGTACATGGTGTAGGACAGCGTGATGGTGTCGAGGCTGTCCTGTTCCCAGTCCTTCACCAATTCGGGGTCGACGAAGAATACGACTGTCATGTCGCGCTTCTCACCGGCCTTGAGCCGTTGGTCGGTGAAGCAGAAACAGTTGATCTTGGAGAAATAGGCACCTGCGGTCGGCGGCGAGACATTGTAGGAGGCAACGCCCACGGTCTCGCGCGCGGATTCGTTGACGACGCTGTAGCTGACGGTCACGACCTCGCCGATCCTGGCCTCGATTGAATTCTGCTCCGGCTCGAAACGCCAAGGCAGCCCCCCGGCGACGTTGGCATCGAACCGGATCTTGAGCTTGCGATCGAGAACGTGAGACGGCGCCGCGGTCGCGACCTGCGTGGTGCCGCCGAAGCCGGTCGTGCGACAGAACCAGTTATAGAGCGGCACCGCCGCGTAGGCGGCTCCCACCATGGTTGCGACGAACACGCCGCACGCCGTCGCGACAATGATGTGGTTGCGCCGTTGCGAAGACGTGTTCGGGGCTTTCATCGCAATCACAACGGACGGTTCAGCACGCCCGGTCCCTTCACCAGCGTGACGACGTAGAACAGAATGACGAGGGCTCCCAGCGCCAGCGCAATCGCGATCGATCGCGCGCGCCGACTGCGCTTCTGCTGTTCGCTAAGGACGATTCTCTGCGGTTTTTCGTCCATGTCATCACAGCCTCAGCCGCCACGGCCGACGAAGCCGCCGAGCCCGCCTTCGACCAGCAGCACCGCAAAGAGCACGAACAGATAGAGGATCGAGAAAGCGAAAAGATGGTGCGCCGCGCGGTCGGCGCGGGCGCCTTCACGCTCGTTGCGCACGCGCCAAGCAAACGCAACCATCAGAAGCCCCGCTATAAGCGCGGCGACCCCGTAAATCGTGTCAGCATAGCCAAACAACCAAGGCGCCGCGCCGATCGGCACCAGCGTGACGGAATAAAGCAGAATCTGCCGCCGCGTCTCCTGCGCTCCCGCGACGACCGGGAGCATCGGGATGCCGGCGCGGGCATAGTCATCGGTGCGCGTGAGCGACAGCGCCCAGAAATGGGGCGGAGTCCAAAAGAAGATGATGAGGAACAGCAGCCACGGCTCGAGCGAAATACCGCCGGTGGCCGCAGCCCAGCCGATCATGGGGGGAAACGCGCCCGCGGCCCCGCCGATGACGATGTTCTGCGGCGTCGAACGCTTGAGCCATGCCGTGTAGATGACGACGTAGAAGAAAACGGTGAAGGCGAGCAGGCCGGCGGCAAACCAGCTCACCAGCAGCCCGAGCGTCGCGACCGAGAAGGCAGCGAGCACGATTCCGAAGGCCAGCGCCTCACCGGGCGCAATGCGGCGCTGCGGGATGGGACGGTTCGACGTGCGCGTCATCACCGCGTCGATATCGGCGTCGTACCACATGTTGAGCGCCCCAGCCGCGCCCGCTCCGACCGCGATGCACAGAAGCGCCGTGAAGGCGATCACCGGATGCATATGCCCCGGCGCAATGACGAGACCGACCAGCGCGGTGAAGACAACGAGCGACATGACCCGGGGCTTCATCAGCGCCAAGTAGTCGGCGACGCTCGCAATGCTCGGCTCGTGGCGGGCGGAAACGACGCTGCCCGCCGCGAACTCTGCACCTTCACTCACCAGTAGCGACATCTATCGCGCTCAGCTGTTGGATGACCTGCCCCGTGGCGCAACATCCGCCAATGAGCACGCCGCCATTCTCATTTGATCAGGGGCAACTCGTTATATTGATGGAACGGCGGCGGCGACGGCAGCGTCCATTCGAGCGTGGTGGCCCCTGCGCCCCACGGATTGTCTGCCGCTCTTTCCTTGCGCACGAACGCATAGGCGACGCCGAAGAAGAACACCAGCGCGCCCACCCCCGAAATATATGAGCCGAGCGAGGAGACCATGTTCCAGCCGGCGAACGCATCGGGATAGTCGGCGATGCGCCGCGGCATGCCGGCAAGTCCCAGGAAGTGTTGCGGGAAGAAGACGATGTTGACGCCGATGAAGGTGAGCCAGAAGTGGAGCCTGCCGATGGTCTCCGAGTACATGTAGCCGCTCATTTTCGGGAACCAATAGTACCAGCCGGCAAAGATGGTGAAGACCGCTCCCAGCGAGAGCACGTAGTGGAAGTGCGCCACCACGTAATATGTATCCTGCAGCGAGCGGTCGACGCCGGCATTGGCCAGCACGACGCCGGTGACGCCTCCGACCGTGAACAGGAAGATGAAGCCGATTGCCCACAGCATCGGCGTCTTGAACTCGAGCGAGCCGCCCCACATGGTGGCGATCCAGGAGAAGATCTTCACGCCGGTGGGCACGGCGATCACCATCGTGGCCACCACGAAATAGGCCTGCGTGGCGGTGGACATCCCGACCGTATACATGTGGTGCGCCCACACGACGAAGCCGATGCCGCCGATCGCGACCATCGCATAGGCCATGCCCAGATAACCGAACACCGGCTTCTTCGCGAAGGTCGCGACGATCTGACTGATGATGCCGAAGCCCGGCACGATCAGGATGTAGACTTCGGGATGCCCGAAGAACCAGAACAGGTGCTGGAACAGGATCGGATCGCCGCCGCCGCCGGGTGTGAAGAACGTCGTGCCGAAATTGCGGTCCGTCAGCAGCATGGTGATGGCGCCGGCGAGAACCGGCAGCGCGAGCAGCAGCAGGAATACCGTGACCAGCTGCGACCACACGAACAGCGGCATCTTGTGCAGGGTCATGCCGGGCGCGCGCATGTTGAAGATGGTCGTGATGAAATTGATCGCACCCAGGATCGAAGAGGCGCCAGCGAGGTGCAGCGAGAGGATGGCGAAATCGACGGCGGGCCCTGGATGTCCGGTGGTCGACAACGGCGCATAGATTGTCCATCCCGCGGCGACGCCGGGTGCACCGGGCTCGCCCTCCACGAATAGCGAGATGACCAGCAGCGTGAAGGATGCCGGCAGCAGCCAGAACGAGATGTTGTTCATGCGCGGGAACGCCATGTCCGGCGCCCCAATCATCAACGGCACCATCCAGTTCCCGAATCCGCCGATCATCGCGGGCATGACCATGAAGAAGATCATGATCAGGCCGTGCGCGGTCGTGAACACGTTGAACATGTGCGCGTCGTGGAAGAATTGAAGGCCGGGTCGCATCAGCTCGAGGCGCATCCCGATCGACAGCACGCCGCCGACCAGACCGCCCACGAGCGCAAACACCAGGTACATCGTGCCGATGTCCTTGTGGTTGGTCGAATAGACGTAGCGCCGCCAACCGTGCGGGTGGTCGTGGTGGTCCTCGCCGTGAGCTTTCACCGTCGTAGCCATGACTCAGTCCTTCGCGTTATCGCCCGCTCGTCGTCCCACGCGCAACGCCGCGTCATCGGGCGATCGATTGCGCCGCCGCGACATTGGTCGGCGTCGGCACTGCATCACGGGCGAATTTCTTCTTGGCTTCTTCGAGCCATGCGGCGAAGGCCTGCTCGCTCACCGCGCGCACCGCGATCGGCATGTAAGCGTGGTCCTTGCCGCAAAGTTCGGAACACTGGCCGTAATAGACGCCTTCCCGGGTCGCCTTGAACCAGGTCTCGTTGATCCGCCCGGGAACGGCGTCGATCTTGATCCCGAACGACGGCACCGCAAACGAATGGATCACGTCGGCGCCGGTGGTGATGACCCGCACATTCTTGTTCACGGGCACTACCATCTCGTTATCGACCGCGAGCAGGCGCGGCTGGCCTTCCTTGCGCTCGCCCTCTTTGAGCATCAGCGAGTCGAACTCGATCTGGCCGTTGTCCGGATAATTGTAGCTCCAGTACCACTGCTTGCCCGTCGCCTTCACGGTGAGATCGGCAGCGGGAACATTGAGCTGGAAGAACAGCAGCTTGAACGACGGCACCGCGATGATCATCAAGATCATGATCGGAATGATCGTCCAGGCGATCTCGATCAGGGTGTTGTGTGTGGTGCGGGACGGAATTGGATTGGCGCGGGCATTGAACCGCACAATCACGACCACCAACAACGCCAGCACGAAAGCGGTGATGGCAGTGATGATGTAGAGGAGAAAGTCGTGAAACCAGACAATGTTCTCCATGACGGGCGTGGCCGATTGCTGCAGCCCGAGCTGCCAGGACGAGGGCTGTCCGAGCCCTGCCAGAGCTGCTCCTTCGCTCGCCAGCACGGCGAACATCGTCAATGCCACTACGGCCAACCGCTTGAGCACCAGCATCGTCGGCATTGCTCCTTCGAATGAGGCTCTCGGGCGTCCGTCGCACCGCGCCGCCAGCCCGAGCCGCTGCCGCCGCCGTATTGAGCGCAGCCTCCACCGAGGACACGTTTCCTCGACGGGCTTCCTCGGCGCGCGTGCGGCGGGACCTGAGGGGAATCCCGGCTTCTCAAACCATAATTCCACGTCCGTCGCAATGCACCCGTTCATATCTCCCATGCGGCCAAAGGCCGGGCCAACGATCCAATCTCCGGAGCCGTTTTTTCGTCCCTTTCTCGGCCACAATGCCCTGTTTTACTAATCCTTGACACGTAGGTCCGACCATGGTCCGAGGGGCTTGATTCGGCCGAGTCGGCCGTCACAGGGCGCGACGCAGGAATCGGGACACGGACACGATGGGTTCATACAGCCCGGGAATGCTTTTTCACGCAATCAGATCCCCGCTGGCCGTTGCCGTCCTGGCGGGGGCGGTCGGGTGCGGAGTCGCAGGGCACGCCTGGGCGCAGGGAGCGGTCAAGTCGGTCCATAACGATTGGCAGGTCCGCTGCGACACCCCGCCCGGAGCCCAGGGCGAGCAGTGCGCGCTGATCCAGAGCGTGACCGCCGAGGACCGTGCCAATGTCGGTCTGACTGTGATCGTGCTCAAAACCGCGGATCAGAAGAGCCGGCTGATGCGCGTGGTCGCGCCTGTCGGCGTTCTGCTGCCGTCGGGCCTTGGCCTCAAGATCGATCAGGTGGATGTCGGTCGCGCGGGCTTCGTCCGCTGCCTGCCCAATGGCTGCGTGGCCGAAGTGGTCATGGACGACAACTTGGTCAAGCAGATGCGCACTGGCCAGACCGCAACCTTCATCATCTTTCAGACCCCGGAAGAGGGAATCGGCTTTCCGATGAGCCTGAAAGGCTTCGGCGAAGGCTACGACAAGCTCCCATAACGGCCCTCCCCGTCCTCGCGCCTCGACCGGCTGTTCCGGATGCGGCCCTCGCAACTGGACGCGCCGACGCATATGTTTGGCGGGACCGCCTGAATCCGGATGGGAACCATGACCTCACACACCACGTCGCTCCTCGATCGCGCCGGGCTCGATCGCCAGGCCGCACGCCGACATCTGGCCCGCGGCCTCGAAGGCGCCGATGACGGCGAGCTTTATCTCGAATACGCCCAGTCCGAGATGCTCGTCTTCGACAATGGGCGGCTCAAGCAGGCGACCTACAACACCGACCAGGGGTTCGGGTTCCGCGCGGTCAAGGACGAGGCGGTGGGCTATGCGCATTCCTCCGACCTCTCCGAGGCTGCGCTGGCGCGCGCTGCGGAGGCTGTGCGCGCGGTCAAGGGCGGCTATTCCGGCCGCTATGCCGAGCCGCCCGGCCGCACCAACGTCACGCTCTATGGCGACGATAATCCGCTGGGAGCCCCGTCATTCGAGACCAAGGCACGGCTCTTGGAAACAATCGACGCCTATGCCCGGGCGAAGGATCCGCGGGTGCGGCAGGTTTCGATCTCGTTCGGCGCGAGTTGGCAGGTGATCGAGATTTTGCGCGGTGACGGCGCGACCTACCGCGACATCCGCCCCCTGGTGCGGGTCAACGTCTCGGTGGTGGTCGGCGACGGCGAGCGTCAGGAAGCCGGTAGCCACGGCTATGGAGGACGCGAGGGGTTCGGGCGCTTCTTGGAGACGCAGGCGTGGCAAGGCGCGGCCGACGATGCGGTACGCCAGGCGCTGGTCAATCTCGAAGCCGTGCCGGCGCCCGCCGGGGAGATGGACGTGGTGCTCGGGCCCGGCTGGCCCGGCGTGATGCTGCACGAGGCGATCGGGCACGGGCTTGAAGGCGACTTCAACCGTAAGAAGACCTCGGCTTTCGCCGGCCTGATGGGACAACGGGTCGCATCGAAAGGGGTGACTGTGGTCGACGATGGGACGCTGGCGCAGCGGCGCGGCTCGCTTTCGATCGACGACGAAGGTACGCCGACCAATCGTACCGTGCTGATCGAGGACGGCATTCTCGTCGGCTACATGCAGGATCGGCAGAATGCCCGCCTTATGGGTATGAAACCCACCGGCAACGGCCGGCGGCAAAGCTACGCCCACGTGCCGATGCCGCGCATGACCAATACCTACATGCTGGCCGGCGACCGCGATCCCGGAGAGATCATCGCTTCCGTGAAAAACGGCATCTATGCGGTCAACTTCGGTGGCGGACAGGTCGACATCACCTCCGGCAAGTACGTGTTCCAGGTCACCGAGGCCTACAAGATCGAGGACGGCAAGATCGCGCAGCCTTTGAAGGGCGCCATGCTGATCGGCAACGGGCCGACCGACCTCAATCGCGTCGGCATGATCGGCAACGATCTGCAACTCGATACCGGCATCGGCACCTGCGGCAAGAATGGCCAGGGCGTGCCGGTCGGCGTCGGCCAGCCCACATTGCGCATGGACCGCATCACCGTCGGCGGCACCGGCTGAACGTCCCGGCTGGCAGAGGCCTGTCGGCATCCGCGGCGCGCGCGACCATGCGCGCGCACAATTTCTTGGGAGGCCGGCGCGGCGAGCGTTATCTCACCACGCCCGAGATACAGCATGGCTTGCGGACCGGCCGGGTGATGTGATTCTTGAGATAGCAGACCGCTGACGACCCGACATAACCCGGCCGCACATAGGTCCAGGCCCGGCAGCCTTCCTCGCCTTCGCAGGCCGCTCCACAACTCTTCCCGCTGGCGTCGGCTGACAGTTCGAAGTGCCGGTAGTCGCCGCCGTTGCGATCGACCCCGAATTCCGTCGGGCCGCTCCGCGGCTCTATGACCCCGGTCCCACGCACGCCGGAGACGCAACATGTCGATGCGAGCCGTGGCATGACCTTGGATTTGAGCCAGCAGACAGCATTGGCATTTTCGGTTGCGGGATAGGAGAAGGCCCACGCCCGGCAGCGTGCATCGCGCTCGCAACGGGCGGCGCATTGGGCGGGATCGCCCGACCGCATGGGAAAGCTCGCATAGTCTCCTCCCGGCCGGTCGAAATTGACCTGGGCGCGTGCGGGCATGTCGAATACCGCGAACGCGAGCAAAAACCCGACACTCATTCCGAGCCACTCGCGCATCATGCACGGCCTCTCGCTCGCTCCGCCCTCATCATCGGATCCATGTTAGAGAAGCGCGCGGGCGCAGGCGAGTACCGTGTGAGTGATATGCGCCCACGCAGCAACCGAGGCGCGGGTTCCGGCCCCACGATGGATTTCCGATGCAGCATGGCGAACTTGGCTTCCTGACATTTGGGTTGGTGCTCCTCGCCGCTGCCGTGCTGAGCGTTCCGATCGCACGGCGGCTCGGGCTATCCGCCATCGTCGCCTATCTCATCGCCGGCATCGTGATCGGTCCGCATGGCCTGGCCGCATTTGGCACGCCCGAGAGCATCATCCCGGTCTCCGAGCTTGGCGTGGTGATGCTGCTGTTCCTGATCGGTCTGGAGCTCGAGCTTGGCCGGTTGGTGGCGCTCCGCCGTGCCATATTCGGCCTCGGCGCGGCGCAGCTGGCACTGACGGCGCTGGCCATCGGCGCCCTCGCCTTCATTGTCGGGCTGGTCGACTGGCGCGGGGCGGTCGTCGCCGGGGTCGCATTGGCGATGTCGGCGACCGCCATTGCATTGGAAATCCTGGAGGAGCGCGGACAGCTCCAGCAGGATTACGGCCAGCGCGCCTTTGCCATCCTGCTCTTCCAGGACATGGCGGTGGTGCCGCTGTTGGCGGCGCTGCCCCTGCTCGCACAAGCGGGCGAGAGCACGCACGCCAGTTTCGCTGACGGACTACGGGCGGTGGGTCTCATCGTCGGCGCCATCCTGCTCATCGTCGTGGCCGGCCGTTATCTGCTCAACCCATTCTTCCGTCTGCTGGCGCAGACCGGTTCGCGCGAAGTGATGACCGCGGCCGCCCTTCTTGTCGTGCTCGGTGCTGCCCTGATCATGCAAAAGGCCGGCATGTCGATGGCGCTAGGCGCGTTCCTTGCCGGCGTCCTGCTTGCGGAATCCAATTACCGGCACGAGCTGGAAGCCGATATCGAACCATTCCGCGGCCTTTTGCTGGCTCTGTTCTTCATGGGCATCGGAATGAGCATTGATCTGGTCGTCGTCCGGAACAACGTCTGGCTCATTCTGGCTGCAGCCGCCGTGATCACGGTGCTCAAGGCTTCCATCGTTTGGCTTCTGTTTAAAGCCACCTGCGTGCGCCGGGCCGACGCGCTCCGCGCCGGCTCGGTTCTCACGGCGGCGGGAGAGTTCGCATTTGTCCTCATTCCGCTCGGTGGCGCCCTCGGCGTGCTCGATCCGCGCCAGGCCAGCATCCTCACCGCCATTGCCGCCATCACCATGTTGCTCGGCCCACTGGTCGCCACCCTCACCGATGCTGTGCTCCGTCGCTTTAATCCTCCCGACACCCATGAACCCGACGACTTCTCCGATGCGCGTGGATCCGTGCTGGTGATCGGCTTCGGGCGCTTTGGCCAGATCGTGTCCCAGTGTTTGCTCGCCGAAGCCATTGACGTCACCACCATCGACAACGATCCCGAAATGATCCAGGACGCGGGAGGTTTCGGCTTTAAGGTCTATTATGGCGACGGCACCCGGCTCGACGTCTTGCGCGCCGCGGGTGCCGGCCAGGCAAGGCTCGTTGCCATATGCATCGACAACCGCGAGGCTGCCAGCCGGATTGTCGATCTTGTTCACGCCGAGTTTCCGGGGACGAAGGTTTACGTACGCTCCTTCGACCGGCGGCACACATTGCAGCTCATCGCCAAGGGCGTCGATTTCGAGTTGCGCGAAACGTATGAATCCGCGCTCGTCTTCGGGCGCAATACGCTTGAAGCGCTCGGGCTCGATTCCGAGCGCGCCGCAGCGATCGAACAGTTCGTCCGCGCGCGCGATCTCGATCGTCTTGCCGTCCAACAGGCCGAAGGCCTATCCGCCGGTGTGGATTTGCTGCGCACGCGCATGGTGCATGAACCGCTGAGCACACCGGCACGCGAGGTCAAGCCGCTCAATCCCGAAGCCGAAGAAATCATCAGCCGGCCGCCTGCCGCGGAGTGACATTTGCCGCTCGATCGGATCCGTTCAAACGGGTGCTTGCGGGCCAGCGCGGGCTTCACGGTGGATGGCGCGATGACCGACCCGGCCGGGGCGACGAACAGATCACGGATGAAAGGCTGGTTTGGAGTTGCGAGGCCACCCGTCTCAACGCAGCCGTCAATATGCAAATTCCTTGAACACGGGCTCGACGCTGCCATTCCAGGGGCCGTGGAATTTGTCCAACAGCTCTTCCGCCGGCGTGATACCACGCGCCACGTATTCCTCGATCGGTTGCAGATAGCGGCCTTCGTCGTAACCGCTGGCGTCCAGCCGCCGCCGCCGCGCAAGTCCCTTTTGCGCCATCGCGAGCGTGGTCCGCGCCAATTGCAGTACGTCGCGGCCTGCGATCGTGGCTGCGAAACCAAGCTTCGGCACGTCGTCGCGCAGTTTCTGACGCTCCGCGGCCGTCCAGGCCTTGACCAGCTCCCACGCCTCATCGAGCGAGCCATCGTCGTAGAGAATCCCGGCCCAATAAGCCGGTAGCGCCGACAATCGCCGCGAGGGACCGCCGTCCGCTCCGCGCATTTCGAGATAGCGCTTGAGCCGCACCTCCGGAAAGATCGTTGAAATGTGGTTCGCCCAGTCCGAGATCGTGGCGCGCTCGCCGGGCAGCCCCGGAAGTCGTCCCGCCATTAGGTCGCGAAACGATTGTCCGGCGACATCGATATAGTGATCACCGCGCTTGACGAAGTACATCGGCACCGAGAGGGCATAGTCGACGTAACGATCGAATCCCATGCCGGGCTCGAACGCCCACGGCAGCATCCCAGAGCGATCGGGATCGGTGTCGCGCCAAATCTCGGAGCGGAATGAAAGAAAGCCGTTGGGTTTGCCCTCGGTGAACGGCGAATTAGCGAACATTGCGGTGGCGACGGGCTGCAGCGCGAGCGATACCCGCAGCTTCTTCACCATGTCGGCTTCGGAGGAGTAGTCGAGATTCGTCTGCACCGTGCACGTGCGATACATCATGTCGAGACCGTGGTTGCCCACCTTGGGCATGTAAGCGGTCATGATCCGGTAACGCCCCTTGGGCATTGTTGGGATTTCGGCACGGCTCCAATTTGGCGTCATGCCGAGCCCGAGGAATCCAATTCCCAGCGGCCGCGCGACTTCCTTGACCTGCGCAAGGTGCGCCATAAGCTCCGAGGAGGTCTGGTGCACGCTTTCGACCGGCGCCCCTGAAAGCTCGAACTGCCCGCCCGGCTCGAGCGAAATCGCGCCGCCGCCGGTGACGTCGAACAGACCGATCACGTTGCCGTCCTCGACAATCGGCTCCCAGCCCAGCAGATACTGCATGCCTTCGAGCAGCGCGCGAATGCTGCGGCGGCCGTCGTAGGGAACCGGCCGGTGACCGTCGACAGTGAACACGAATTTCTCGTGCTCGGTACCGATGCGAAATTGTGTCTTGGGCTTGCTGCCCGCCTCGAACCACGCAACGAGTTCGTCGCGCGTCTTGATCGGCGTCATGTCGACTTGGTCGCGAGCCATGCGGGGGTTCCGACGAAAGGGCCGCGACCTTACACGGCGGCTACGAGAAAGGGCAAATGGGTCATGTACGCGCGCATCATCGCACGCGGTGTCGCAACACCGGAACGCACGGCATCGGCAAAGCAGACAATTTCGACAATCGCCTTCACCTAGAGATCATGACGCCGACAGCAAAAGAGACCGCGATCGTGACTTGATCGGCGGCATGGACGTAGCGATGGAGCTGGGAGCGCCATGCAGCGGCATCCACGCGGCGGCTCGGAGCGAACCCCGGATCCCTGGTGACGCACGCCCCGCATTACCTCAACTCTGGGCATCTCCAAGGCGGCGCCGATCGCAGGTCATCGGTACCGGGGCATATGTAGGTCTATCTAACGGCCTTTCCAGTCCGGTCAACCGCGCCGGGACGCGCCGCCGCCCGCTGGACGCGCCCGTTCCCCGCAAAGGCCATGCCGACAGGGTGAGGTTCAGCCGCTTGGGGACCATTTTGTGGTTCGCGCGTTAGATCGGCGCCGGGGCCAGTTCCGGTTCGGCATCGATGGGCGCTTTCCGTGATTCTCGCACCAAACCGCAATATCTGGCGTCTCGAACGGGCCGGGCGCGCCGCGCTGTTGATCGACGGCGCCAGCTATTTCGGCGCGCTGCGGGAGGCTCTGCTCAAGGCGCGTTCGACTGTATTCATCATCGGTTGGGACCTCGACAGCCGCACGCGGCTCGTCGACGAGAGCGGGCACGCGAACGACGGTTATCCGGAAGGGTTCGCGGATTTTCTGACCGTGTTGGTCAATGAGCGGCC
Source organism: Xanthobacteraceae bacterium (assembly GCA_035690995.1). GTDB lineage: Bacteria > Pseudomonadota > Alphaproteobacteria > Rhizobiales > Xanthobacteraceae > VAZQ01. The sequence goes on along the minus strand of DASSJW010000512.1, from coordinate 6,978 downwards.
GCAGCTCACCGTGCATCTCCTGGTGTGGGACTATTCGGTTCTTTATGCGCTGGAACGCGAGCCATTCCCCACCATTTCGCTGGGTTGGCGCACGCCACGGCGCATCCGCTTTTGCCTGGACGAAGACTTGCCGGCTGGAGCAGCGCATCATCAAAAGATCGTGGTGGTCGACGACGCGGTCGCATTTTGCGGGGGACTCGACATAACCATTCGACGCTGGGATACGGCCGAGCACCGCCTCGACGATGCGCGCCGCGTCGATCCGGCGGGCGTTCCGTACCGGCCGTTCCACGACGTGCAGGCGGTGGTCGATGGCGCAGCCGCGCGGGCCCTGGCGGAATTGGCGCGCGAGCGCTGGATGCGCGGCGCATGCGAGCGTACGCCTCCCGTGCGCCCAACCGGCGATCCCTGGCCGAGCAGAGTGAAACCGGATTTTGGCGAGATCGACGTGGGCATTGCACGAACCTTGCCCGCTTCCGAGAAAACACAAGAGGTGCGCGAAGTGGAGGCGCTGTTCTTCGACGCGATCGACCGGGCCAGCCGCACCATCTACATCGAAAATCAGTTTCTGACCGCCGACCGCCTCGCCCACCACCTCGCCAAGCGCATGCAGCAGCAGCCTGAACTCGAGGTGTTGCTGGTCGCGCCGAAAGCGCACGATTCATGGCTCGAGGCGCACATCATGCGGGCCGGACGAGTCCGTTTCATGGAGATTATCAAGGCGGCGCGCGTGGCGGACCGTGCAGCCCTGCTCTGCCCTTACGTCTCCGCGGGCGACCACAGCATTGACGTCATGGTGCACTCCAAGGTGATGGTCGTGGACGATGTACTGTTGCGCGTGGGCTCGGCAAATTTGAACAATCGCTCGATCGGATTCGATACCGAATGCGACCTCGCGATTGAGGCAAAAACACACGAGGAGCGCCGCACTGTCGCGCACATGCGCAATCGCCTCCTCGGTCACCACTGCGGCGTCAGCCCCGTGGAAGTCGCGGCCGCCCTCGTTCGCACGCGCTCGCTGATCGAATCCGCACGTACGTTGACCGGCAATGGACACAGCCTGCAGCCGGTGGACGACAGCGGCGTGGAGCCGTCCTCGATGCCGGCCTTGCAAAGCCTCGCCGATCCGGAGCGACCCATTCCTCCGCCGACCTTCCTGCAAACCTTTGTTGGAAAGCGACCGCGGGCACGGCGTCTCGGCCGTCTCGCCAACGTCATCGGGACGGGGGTTCTGATCCTGGGGCTGATACTAGCTTGGCGTTTTACCCCGCTGTCGGCGCTGGCGCATCCGGACAGCATCCGGCAATGGCTTGTCGACATCGCAGAGATACCGGCTGCTCCCTTGATCGTGCTCGCTACATTCGTTCTCGGTGGGCTGGTTGTATTTCCAGTCATGTTGCTGATTGCCGCGACGGCGGCTGCATTCGGGCCGTGGCTTGGTTTTGTCTTGGCCGGCATGGGTGCAATCGCAAGCGCGGTGATCACCTACGGCATCGGCGCCGCCATTGGGCGCGATGCCGTGGAGACCGTGATGGGGCCGCGGCTTCATCGCGTGCGCCGTAGCATCAGGGAGCGCGGCGTGCTCGCGGTCGCGGCGATCCGCCTCGTACCAATCGCACCGTTTACGCTGGTTAATCTGATCGCCGGCGCGAGCAAGATTCGATTCACTGACTACGTGCTGGGCACGGTCATCGGTATGGCGCCCGGTCTGGTCCTGATGTCGGCACTAGGCCATCGGATCTGGAGCATCATCAGCGAGCCGACGCTCACCAATATCGTGCTGTTCGTGCTGGCGGTGCTCGCCTGGCTCGTCGTTTCGATCGGTGCCCAGGCCCTGATGCTGCATTGGAGGAGACGCAGCACTTGAAACGTCCCGGCACTACCGTTCGCGTCATGACATGGAATATCCATAGCGGGATAGGCACCGACGGTCGTTTCGACCTGGCCCGCGTGGTCGAGACGATCGAGCGTCATCGTCCCGATGTCCTCGCGCTGCAGGAGGTCGATTCCCGGCGGACGCTTGCTCCGGCACGCTCGGCATTCGCGGTGCTGCGCGATGCCGTCGGCGAGCACGGCATCGAGGCAAAATCGATCATCACGGCGGACGGCGCGTACGGGCAGATGGTGGTAAGCCGCTGGCCACTGGGCTCGAGCCAGATACACGACATCACCCATGCCGAGCGCGAGCCAAGACGCGCCATCGAGGTCGAGATTGCAACACCAACTGCTGCATTCCGGCTGATCGCAGCGCATTTCGGCTTGACCCTCACCGAGCGGCGCCAGCAGGCGCGGCGGCTGGTCGCAATCGCGCGCCCTCACGCCATGACTACGGTGATGCTCGGCGATTTCAATGAGTGGTTCTGGCCGGCTTCGCTGCGCGGTGCGCTCGGGCGGGAGCTGCCTGCTCGCACGCAATACGCGACTTTCCCGTCCTGGTATCCGCTCTTTCGTCTCGACCGCATTTTCTGTTGGCCGCCAGGCGCGATGCGCGCGAGCTTTGTCGATCGAGCAGCGCGCGCCGTCTCCGATCATCTGCCGGTCGTCGCCGACATCGAAGTTAGCTGAGGTGTGCGGTGGCTCTTTCAGCCGTCGATCGGCTCGCCTGACTTGCGAAAATAGCGGCGCCCGGTTGCGTCGCGCTCCATCAAGAAATCGACGTCGGGATAATGTACCCGCTCGCTCGCCGCGCGCGTGCCGACCTCGAGGTAGACCGCATCGCGTTGGGTGCGGTTGATAAGGCAATGCGCAACGCCGCTGCCGGCCTTGAAGCCGGCCGCGTCGCCGGGCCTGAGCAAGGTCTCGCCGTCGTTCTCCTGAAGTACCAGTTCGCCCTCGAGCACGTAGATGAATTCGTCCTCCTGCTCATGCCAATGCCGCAGCGCCGAGGCCGCGCCCGCCTTGATGCGGGTGATATTGACGCCAAATTGGGTCAAGCCCACCGCATCGCCGATCTTCTGTTTTTCACGACCGGAGATCACGGCCGCAAATTCCTTCGGATACGATGCAATCTGCTGGGCTGGAATCCGTGAGATGTCGATTCGAGGCATTACGCACCTTGCGCTATAGGCTGCGCGCGATCACAACTTTCATGATCTCGTTCGTGCCGGCATAGATACGCATGACCCGCGCATCGCGATACATGCGCGAGATCGGAAATTCCTCCATATAGCCGTAACCGCCAAACAACTGCAGACACCGATCGATGACCTTTCCCTGCAGGTCCGTGAGCCAATATTTGGCCATGGAAGCGGTGACCGTATCGAGCGCGCCGGCCAGATAGCGTTCGATGCAATGGTCGTGGAACACGCGGCCGATCGTTGCCTCGGACTTGCACTCGGCGAGCACGAACTGGGTGTTCTGGAATTCGATGATCTTCTTCCCGAAGGCCTGCCGCTGCTTGACGTAATCGAGGGTGAGCGCAAGCGCCCGTTCGATCATGGCCTGAGCATGGACCGCAACGATGAGGCGCTCCCGCGGCAGATCGTTCATGAGCTGGGCGAAGCCTTGGCCTTCCTCCGCGCCAAGCAAGTTCTCCGGCGGCAGCTGAACGTCCTCAAAGAACAATTCGGAGGTGTCCGCGGAATCGAGGCCGAGTTTCCTGAGCTTACGGCCGCGTCGAAAACCAGCGGCCTTGTCGGCCTCTACGACCATCAGCGAAACGCCTTTGGCGCCCTCGCCGGTATCGGTCTTGGCTACGACGATGATCAGGTTGGCGTGCTGGCCGTTGGTGATGAAGGTTTTCGCGCCGTTGAGCACGTAGCCGTTGCCCGATTTTTTCGCCGTGGTGCGCACGGCTTGCAGGTCGGAACCGGTTCCGGGCTCGCTCATGGCGATCGCGCCGACGAGTTCGCCGGTAATCATTTTGGGCAGCCAGCGCCGCTTCTGCTCCTCGGTGCCATAGTGCAGGATGTACGGCGCCACGATGCCGGAATGGAGCGGCGCGCCGAAGGAGTCGAAGCCCGCGAGGCTCAGTTGTCGGGCGATCATCGCCTCGTGTGCGAAACTGCCGCCGACGCCGCCATATTCTTCGGGCAGGGCCGGGCAGAGGAGGCCGGCTGCGCCGGCCTTGGTCCAGACTTCGCGATCATACATGCCGTCCTCTGCCCATCGGTCGAGGTGCGGCACGTATTCGGCTGCAATGAAACGACGTGCCTGCCCCTCGAGCAGCACGAGATCCTCGGTCATCCAAGCAGGACGCGGAAGGCTGAGGGTGTCCATCACAAATCCTGTTGCTTGCACGACCTTATATGGCGCCGGCCCGCAATACGAGAGTGCCGGGCGTTGACAAGCGACCGGCACTCACAACATCATCGTCGCCGGGGAAATCGAGATGGTCTTCCTGTTCTTGGGGAATTTCCGATCGGGCATCATCCGACCGATCGAACGACCTTGGGCGCCGTCCCGCACGGTGGCTGCCCGCCACACGGCCTAGCGCCGAAGCGGCCGGTTTAAAGCTCGAGGAGCGTTCCCTAATGGCAAACGAGCAGTTGCTCAGCCTGGTCGTGAGCAAGACTATCCGTTGTCGCCTGGCGTCCCCGATGTTCCCGCTGCACGCCACGATCCGCCATTGACCACCCCCGAGACCTGGACAACGCGAAGCTGGGCGAACGGCCGTCGCGCCGTCCCTGGTTTGCTGCTGTCGGCCGTCGTCGCGGTCAGCGCCGTGTTGGCCGCGCCCCTTCTCGCCGGCATCGTATCAATTCCGGCCATGGTGATCGCCCTTGTGGTCGGCATCGCGCTCAATCCCGTGGCACGAAAGCCATCGTTCCAGCCCGGAATCGTTTTCTGCCTCAAGACCCTCTTGCGCTGGGCAGTGGCATTGCTCGGACTGCGGATCGCGCTGGGGGAGATTGCCGCGCTGGGCTTGATGACAGCCGTTCTGGTGATCGTCTCGATGGCGGTGACTCTCGCGGGCGGTTTCTTGCTCGCGCGCATCTTCGGATTGAACCAGGCTTACGGAGCGTTGGCTGGGGCGGGAACCGCGGTGTGCGGCGCCTCCGCTACTCTCGCCACTTCAATCGTCCTGCCCGACTATAAAGGCAAGGAAACCGACGTTGTCTTCGTCGTGGTTGCCGTCAATGCACTATCGACGTTGGCGATGGTGCTTTATCCGCTAGTCTGCGCCTTGCTTGGTTTCGATCCGCAGACCACGGGCGTCATGCTCGGGGCGACCATCCATGATGTGGCCCAAGTTGTCGGCGCGGGCTACGCGGTTTCGGAGACCGCTGGAAATACTGCCGTCATTGTCAAGCTGTTCCGCGTGTTCTTGATGTTGCCTGTTGTTCTCCTGATCGGTTGGTTGTTCGCGCGGCGAGCCGTTGCGACGGCGGCCAAAATCCCGATTCCTATGTTTGCCCTCGTCTTCGTGGCCCTGTGCGCGCTGAACAGCGTTGCGTCCGCATTCCCGGTCACCGACTCGATATTCGCGCTGATCAAGGCACCTTTGATCGAGGCGTCGACCTGGGGCTTGTTGATCGCGATCTCGGCGCTCGGACTGGGAACATCCTTGACCGCCATCGCTGCGCTCGGCTGGCGTCACGTCGCAACCGTGATCGGCACGACATGCGTCATCTTTTTCCTCGTGACAGCGGGTCTGTTGGTGCTGCGATGAGCAACGCACGCGTGCGAAATGGCGAAGTCACGGGGCCGCCGCGCGCGCAATTGGCGCCCCGGGAGGCTGATCGACGCTGAAAAGGCCTCTCGGTTGGGCGCCGCCCAACAGCTTATCCCGCTCTTCTTATGCCGCTGGCTGCCAGCCGACGGGGCGGGTCTTAACCGCATCTTTACCCGGAGGACAAAAACTGCACCGGGGATCAGGGCCGCCATCCACTGCCTATCGCCTTTTGTCGGCTTCACAGAGCCGTCTGGGCTTCGCTGCACCCTGTCCAACACGCGGATGCGGCAATGAAATCGGGTATTCCGTGGCAAGTCGCAGGGGCCGGGGCTGAAAAGGCCAGCCTTGGTCGCGGCAGTCGCGCGGCGGGCCGGGGCCAGGATCCTCTGGGCGACGATGGCGGCTGGGGTCCGGCCAGCGCCGGACCTCACCACGCGGCGGGTCATGCGGACCATCGCGACGACCCGACGGCCGAACGGCCCTTCCGCCCTGTCTCCCCTGGCACCGAGGTTGGCTGGCCCGAGCAGCCGCGCCCCCTCGGGAAGGTCCGCACCAGATTGCTCGCAGAACTCGCGAAGATCCGTTGGACGTTGCAAAAGGCGATGCCGCGCAGCGCGGTCGAGGCGCTGCAGCGTGATTTGTGCCGGCTCGGCGAGCGCGCGGCTGACAGCGGCCGCGCCGGCGTCGAGCGAGCGACGGTTGCGGCGATCGAGCGCCGACTCGCCGAAATCAGCGATGCGCTGCGTGGCCTGAAGCCTGCGGAAAGCCTGCTCGAGGCAGCAAGCGTGACGCGGCTGCTCGCACGGAAAATCGTGAGCGGCGCGACGGATCCATCGGCCCTCGAGCAGCTCGAGGAAGCGGTAGCCGCGATGCATGGCATCGCCTCGTATGTCGCATCCGGCGCGGCGCTGGCAAAGTTCTCGGAGGACATTCGCGCTCTCGGTATTGCGCTGGATGACGCGCGGCACCGCGCTGGCAGTAGAATTCTAGCCGCCCTCGAGGGCCGCATCGCCATGCTGGCCGACCGACCGCAGGCGGTCGACCGACGCGACCCGGATGCGCCCGACGAATTGAAGGCGGCGATTGAGCGGTTGGTGGACCGGATCGAAGGGATGCAGTTCATACCCGGAGGCTGCCCGGCGCATGCCCGCCTTGAGGAGTTGATTGCGAAAGTGGGGGAGACGCTCGATGGCTGCGATGCCCGCTTCGATCGGCTCGCCACGCTTGAAAGCACTCTCGTGGAACTGCTCTCGCATATCGGACACAGGCGCCTGCCGACTGTTGCCCCCGAGCGCGTACCCCCGCTCGCCGTGGCGGCGCTGTCGCGCGATGTTGCCGACCTCCGGCAAACCGGAATGGAGACC